>JANXXZ010000141.1 GCA_025350385.1 Bacteroidales bacterium | reverse complement strand
TTTTTCCTCAACGATTGTTTTACGGTTTCTCCTGATTTAACCAGGAAACCAGGGTTGCAACTTTGATAGGTCACTTTAACCTTGTCAGGATCCAGCTTGTAAAAGTTGATGGTATCGTTCCGGGTCGATTCACTTACTGCAACGACCAGGTCTTCATTCCTGCAGGTGTATCGGAATTTAGCACTATAGATTTGCCTGTCAATAAACGAATATAGTTTAGGAAAACGAAAGAATATAAGGTCATGAATGGTGACTACGGTCCGGATACTACTTTGGCTGGTTCCTAATGGTAATTCGTTGCTCAGCCCATGGTAAATATCCAGTTTAGTCTGTTTCAGTTCGGCTTTCATTCCAAGCATTCTCCAGGCAGATGGGAAAGCTTTGCCAAATTTGCCTGAAGGTGTAATTACCAGTTGTCCTGAGCCAGGATCGAAAACATCCTGGTTTTCGTCATATGTGTATACGTAGTATAGGTTTTCGGGAAAATACGATGACATAAGGGTAATAATGCTGAGGCTGCAATTACCCAGACCAGAGTGGTTACTGAAGGCACCCTTGGCATCAAACCCGATTTTCATTTTTATCCTTTCTGTTTTTCAACATTCTAGTATAAACTGTTCCCTGGCAGAACCCGGGAATTTTAAAAATCAACATTGAAATCACGCAATGCTTCATTCAGAGAAATCTTTGTATTAGTGCTTACTTTGCGTTTTCCAATAATTAAAGCGCAGGGAACATGGTATTCCCCGGCGGGGAATTTTTTGGGAAGTGTGCCTGGGATAACAACAGAACGCGGTGGCACATAGCCTTTGTATTCAATAGGCTCGGTACCGGAAACATCGATTATTTTGGTCGACCCGGTGATTACCACATTGGCACCCAGAACGGCTTCAGTGCCAATACGGGCTCCTTCCACGACAATACAGCGTGAGCCTAAGAAACAAAGATCTTCAATTATTACAGGTGCAGCCTGAACAGGTTCGAGTACTCCCCCGATTCCAACGCCACCGCTCAGATGCACGTTGGCCCCAATCTGTGCGCAACTGCCAACGGTTGCCCAAGTATCCAACATGGTTCCCGGACCTATCCATGCGCCGATATTTACATAGGATGGCATCAGAATGACCCCCGGCGAAATATAGGCACCATAGCGTGCTACAGCATGCGGAACCACCCTTACTCCAAGCTCTTTATAGTTGTGCTTCAGGCCCATTTTATCATGAAACTCCAATGGACCGGCTTCCAGCACTTCCATGTGCCTGATCGGAAAATAGAGAATTACCGCTTTCTTAACCCACTCATTTACAACCCACCCGGCGCCTTCAGGTTCAGCGATCCTGATCAGTCCCTTGTCCAGCAATTCAACAACAGAATTAATTGCTGCCTGGGTTTCAACACTTTTTAACAATTCACGGTTTTCCCAGGCTGATTCTATGATGCTTTTAAATTCCTGCATTGGATTCTTCGTTTAATTCATGATAAAAGAAGTCGATTCCGGATATTATTCTTCTTGATACATCCTTGTATACGGATTTCAATAAGAAGGAATGCCTTATGGTACTTACCTTTTACAAAGATACAATTATTGTCCTGAAGGTATGTATCAGTTGCTCTAAATGAATCTGTGTGCTGGCAACCGGCGTTCAAGTAAATTATTTCAGATACTACCTGATAGTAATCATGAGTCAGCTACTATAGATTGCTATGATTTTGAAGTCCCGGACTTTTAGGCACAGATAGATTTCTCGCTACCCTGACATTGAAATATATTAATTAAGCTTGCTGTGATTCCTCTCGACCGGCAAATATTGGGATAATGAACGGTAAATCGATAACTTTGCAGCCGAAAATTAAACTATGGGGCGAATAATTGCCATTGATTACGGTCAAAAAAGGGTAGGGCTTGCCGTTACCGATGAACTTCAGATGATCGCGGGTCCGCTGGATACCGTTCATTCAAAAAATATCCTGGTTTTTTTAACCGGGTACATTTCCCGGGAAAACGTCGAATGCATCGTTGTCGGTGAACCCAGGCAGATGAACAACAAGAAATCGGAATCAGCGGTGTTTGTTGATCCATTTGTAAAACTCCTCATAAAGACTTTTCCGGGCTTACGAATTGAACGAATCGACGAACGGTTTACATCCAAAATGGCTTCATCAGCAATACTGGCAGCAGGTATGAAAAAAAAGGATCGCAGGGATAAGGCACTGGTTGACAAGGTAAGCGCTGTGATCATACTTCAGTCGTACCTTGAAATGAAAGCCTGGAACCATTAACATAGTGATTTAGTATTTTGACCGGAGCAAACTGAAAAAATTTTACACATTGAACATCTTTGATGTTAAATCCTTCTAATAAACATATTTCTTCAACCTTAACAACAAACAACAGAACGTTACCCATTTATGATACTACCGATAGTTGCTTACGGGCATCCAAACCTTCGAAAAGTTTCAGTCGATATAACTCCCGAATATCCAGGCCTTGAACAATTTATCGATGACATGTGGGAATCCATGTATTATTCGATAGGAGTGGGGCTGGCTGCTCCACAGGTAAACCGGCAAATCCGTTTGTTTGTGATTGATGCCAATCCATACCTCAAAACCTATCCTGAAGCAGAGGGTTTTAAGAAGATATTCATCAATGCCAGGATTATAGAGAGAAGGGGCGAGCTATGGCAATATAACGAAGGATGCCTAAGTATTCCTGACGTTCACGAAGATGTAAGCCGACCAGCAGAAGTGCATATCACCTACTATGACGAAAATTTTACTTTTCATGATGAATGGTTCAGTGGAATCAACGCTCGTATTATCCAGCATGAATATGACCACCTGGATGGATTCCTCTTTGTTGATAAAATCCACGCCCTTCGTAAAATCATGCTCAAACGGAAACTCCTCGACATCAGCAAGGGTGATATTGATGTGGCCTATAAAATGATTTTTGCGCCGAAAAAGAGGAAGTAATTTGCCAATTTGAAAATAAGATTAGCTTAAAATGCGAGGATTAATTTTCAATTTTCAATTAAAATAAACAACCCTAATTCATCGAGCCAATGAGATTGAAAACACAGCTTTTTGTAACGGTATCTTTATTAATCTTCGCCGTATCCTGCACCTCTTCTTACGATGAGATGCTCACTAAAATAACCGGCATGGAAACAGCCATGAAAAACACCAGGCCTCCTGATACAGCTAAACTGGCAGAACTTGTAAGCGCATACCAGGACTTTGCACAGAAATTTCCAAAGGATTCTCTCGCCCCGGACTGCCTTTTCAAAGCTGCCGGTCTCTCACTCAGCATGAACCGGACGACGCAATCGCTTGAAATTTTCAATTCAATACAATCGGGTTATCCTGCTTACAGGAAAGTACCTGAATGTCTGTTTATGCGAGCATTTATCTATGAAAATACCGTTGCCGACCTTGGGAAAGCCAGCCAACTTTACAATGAATTTCTTTCTAAATATCCAACCCATCAAATGGCTGATGATGCCAGAAATGCACTAAAATACCTCGGTAAACCTGCTGATGAAATGATCCGCGATTTTGAGGCGAAAAATGCTGCTATTGCTGATTCATTGAAAAGGGCTGGGAAATAAGAGATCTGTTTTTAACCTGCTCCGGTTATTTTGCTTCTCCTTTCAAGCATTACCACATCCCGCCATATATCATCCATTTTCCCAATCTTTTCTCTTATTCCGATGATACGGAACCCGTTTTTTTTTAATGCAAACTGATGCTGCTCTCATTTTCGGGAAAAATCCCGGCTTGCAATGTCCAAATGCCGTGTGCTTCTGATTCAATGATCAACTTTTTCAACAGCTTATCCCCGATTCCCTGGCCTTTATATTCCGGGTCACCATAAATACTGACCTCTGCGACCCCTGAATAAACACATCTTCCTGAAACGTCGGACAGTGCAGCCCATCCTACTATTGAGGCACCTAACCGGGCAATTAATCGGCAATCCTTGCGATGAACTCTGTCCCAGTCCTTCCTGTCCGGTACCAGTTTTTCAAATGTGGCATTCCTGGTAGCAATACCTGCAGAGTATATCCTGGCAACTTCTTTCCAGGAGGCCTCATCCATCTTGTCAATTAATAAAATCTCCATTGGGAAAAATAATTGGATTGCAAGTCTCTGTAATCTAATAATATTGATAGAAAACCGGTTTGACAGGGATCAGGAAATAACATTCTGATTAATCCCTTTATTCAATAAATAATTTTACCTTCAGAATGATCAGGATAAGAGTGCCTGCTGAAAAAAATCCAGATCACTTCATAGGCATTAATATCCATATTAGCACCGGGTTCAATGCCCGGAACTGAATGTCCACCTCCTTCAATCACATAGTATTGTATTTCTGAATCTGTTGAATAACCATTGTACTGGTACAAAGTGACTGTAGAATTATCATTGGTTGAAATATCGGGCAAATGGGAAATTACAGGCGTCAGTAAACATTGATTATTATTCGCCCAGAAATTTATTATTTCTGCTGCCGAAGGACTTCCGTCAATCCTGACGATCGGATCGGCGGTGCCATGCATATAACATAATGGAATGGGGCGATTTAATTTGTAACCGGCAAAAACATTGGATGTTATCAGGCCCGAAATGGGGGCTATGGCAGCGATCCTTTCCTGTAAGCCTCTTGCAGCAAAATAAGTCATATAACCCCCGTTTGACATGCCGCTCATATATATCCTGCTTAAATCAACATGGTACCTTGTATACATGTAATCAATCAGGTAATTCAATAAACTGACATCGTCCCATGGGAAAATATAATGCGCGTTCCACTGATAGATTGTTTCATTGTTATAAGAGCCCAGCAGTGCCTGTGGCATCATTAATATAAAATTCTCCCTGTCAGCAATGTTTTTGAAGTAAGAACCGCGAATCTCGTTCCATGCATTGCCATTTGCTCCATGAAGGTTGATAACCAGGGGAATGCTAATCGATGGATCATAATTTCGGGGAATATAAAATGCAAAATTGCGTTCGTATCCCTCGAATTTAAAGAACCTGTGAACAAGGATACTGTGTTCAACATCTAAAGTTGTAAACGAAAATTCTGTTTTCCTGCAGTTGCCAGCTGAATCCCTGGCTGAAATTTCACCTAAATAGAATGATGCAGGTTTCAGACTTGTGATTTCGCATGATAATTCCTTCGTACCGGTGAGTTTTAACTCATTGTTCAGATAGACATCGTATACCACCTGGGTTTTCTCAGGATCGCTTGACTGATTCCATATTAATAAAACGGAATTTTTACAAATTGCAATTTCAATCATTTTAAATTCACCCGGAGGCTGATTCCTGAGGGTTGTAAATTTAAATGGGGATTCAGCTATTTTCTTATTTCCTGCAAAGGCTTCTATCTTTCCTGAATAGCTTGAATTCTCCGAAAGGCCGGTGATTTTGTATGGACTAGTAAGGAGATGAGATGCTATAAGACTATCACCAAGAAATAGTGTATATTCTACAAGTGAGTCGCTATATCCTTTTGGGGGCTCCCATAAAAGTGCCGCCTCATTTATGCGTTGCACTATCAGGACCTGGATAGGCTGAATATTGACAGGTGAATCCTCTTTCTTGCAACAGGAAAGTAAAATAATAAACAAGAAAAGCAACCAGTTATTTTTCATGCTAGGTGCATCGCTATCAAAGTCTGTTTTTGCATCAAATGTACTTCTGGTTTTTAAAATATTATTTTCCTGAAGAACAATTATTTCCTAATCCAGCAAGGTAATTTTAGTCTTAAGCCTCTTCTCCAACTCCGCTATGCTTATTTCTTCCAGGGTAGCCTGCAAAGTGTTGCTGAACCAGCCACAGAAAAGCACCTTTCGGGATGCGACCGATTGTACCACTTTCCAGCAATAAGAAGGAACCGCAATCTTACCAATCTTTGTGTTGCCAAAAAAGCCTCCGCATATGATATATAATTTTTCGGTTTGGGACCATTTCCTGACCAATGTTTCATTGGTTTTCCATATACCCCTGTTAAGGTTAGCCGTCTGAGGCAGGCAGTTGTAATATCGAAAGGTCAGCTCATCTTTTTCACAGTCAAATGCAAAATCTCCTGAATTTGCAAGATGCCCCTTGTCATAATGACTGCCTGTATAATCTGCGTCAGTGGCACATTGAAGCCTGATGTCATCATTGATAAATCTGAATTTGGTTCGGCTGCAACTGCCACCCCCTTTATATAATGTGTAGGAAACATAATTGGGCTCATGGAGGGTATTACTAAAGTTTGCTATATAGATTTTTTTGTCTACGATAATCTGCGCAAACCCGGCGCTCCATAAACAGATTATTAGAAAAGTAAAGACAGACCTCTTCATAATTTGTTTATTAAGAACGATTAATATATTGGAGTAATAAAGTCTTAACTATTTGTAAATCTGATTATTGATAATAATTTTTCCAAAAAACAATGGTTATTTCTAAATATAAATTATCTCATAACAGATTCATCACGTTTTAATAGTAAAAGCTATATGAGGTGAAAAAACAGCCTATTTATGTGTAGCAAAATCTTCGGTCAGCAGGCTGGTAAGTCCGGATGCTTTGACATCAAGTGTTAGAAACCCATTTTTACAGTATGAAATTTTACCCGATTGTTCTGAAACAATAATTGCAACGGCATCAGTTTTTTCAGTGATTCCAATAGCGGAACGGTGTCTTAGCCCTAATTCAGCCGGCAGATCCATGCTCGCCGACACCGGAAGGATGCACCTTGCCGCTTTCACACGGTTGGAGGAAATAATAACTGCTCCATCGTGTAACGGATTATTCTTGAAGAAAATACTTTCAATAAGCTGGTCGGAAATCTGGCTGTCAAGAGCCATTCCTGTATCCGTATATTCGGTTAGATCATTACGTCTTGAAATAACAATTAAAGCACCTGTTCTTGAAAGGGCCATCCGGTGGCAGGCCTGCACAACCGGGTCAATATCCGAAAGATCTTCAATCTTCAGATTTATTTTCCAGAAAAGGAATTTATTCCGGTTCTTTTTCACAAACCCTGGCGATCCAACAGCAAGCAGGAATTTCCTGATTTCAGGCTGAAAAACCACGATAAATGCTATAAATCCTACTGAAATAAATGCCCCGAGCAAATCGCTCAGTAAATCCATCCCCAATGATTTTACGATCCTCCAGATAGCAAAAATGGCGAGTATTCCCAGGAATATGTTTACGGCAGCTGTACCTTTCAACAAGTGATATAGTGAATATAGCAATAATGCAACCAGCAATATATCAATTACATCCAGTATACGAATATGGAGAAAAAGTAGAATCATGAACTATGGAGATATTTATTTATAAGTGATTTAGTGCTCTACTGTAACGACGTTTGCACGAAAACAGTTGTAAGACAAAGGCAAGCGAAGCTGATAAGGTTTAATGGGAAGTAAAAATAAGGAAAACTTCCGGTTTTCTTATTCCACATTCCTGCTTCTGACCTCATTTCACCTGGGATTCCATTCGTATTTACTGAAGTTCATCGAAACCGGGGATTTCTTCAACTTTCATAAGCCGGCCTTTGTTCAATCCAACTCCAATAACAACGGCATGAACAGCTAGCTTGTTTTCCGGTAGTGTAAATATATCCTGTTCAAATACAAGCCTGACATGTCCATCTTTGCGGGTGGTTAATTTAACCACAAATTTGTCATCACTCGAAAGTGGTGATTTATAATCTATTTCAATTCGCGATACAACAAGGTCAATCCCTTTCATATGAAGTTTAGCAAAATCGATCTTTTTACTTAACAAATATTGATGTCGGGTATGTTCCAGATAATTCAGATAAACCGAATTGTTCACAATTCCCTGTAAATCACATTCATAATCACGAACCGTAAATTCAAGTTCATACTGGTATGACTTTTCTTTATTAATCATATTTAATGCTTTTTTCAATTTTCAGAATCAGATAAGGTTTAATGATGCTTTTTCATTTGACGTATTCATAGCAGTCACAACTTTTATCACCTGAACCGCTTCCTTAATATCATGAACCCTCAGTATATCAGCGCCATGGATCAGTGCAATTGTGTTCAAAGCGCAGGTTGCTTGTAAAGCATCCTTTGCGGCTATATTCAAAAGCTTGCTAGTCATTGATTTACGAGACAATCCAACAAGAATAGGCCGATTGAGTTCCTTGAAGTTTCCAATCCTACTTAAGAGCGAAAAATTGTGTTCAACCGTTTTTCCGAATCCGAATCCGGGATCAATTATTACCTGTTCGGCTCCCGATTTTTCCAGTTCATCCAGTTTTTCCTCAAAAAAGTCCCTGATCTCATGAACCACATCATGATATTGCGGATTGACCTGCATTGTAGCCGGTATACCTTGCATATGCATCAAAACGTATGGAATTTTTAATCCGGCAACAGTATTAAACATTTTCGCATCAAGGTTCCCACCCGAGATGTCATTAATGATTCCTGCACCATTTTCAGCAGCAATCCTGGCCACTCCTGACCTATACGTATCAATGGATAAAACGATCCTTGGAAATTTTTTCACAAGCTCTATGATTGCTGGAATTAGCCTGCGTATTTCTTCCTCTTCGCTTACTTCGCTTGCCCCGGGACGAGTTGAAACAGCTCCCAGGTCAATGATTGCAGCACCTTCTTCAAGCATTTGCTCAGTCCGGGTAATAAAGCTTTCTTTATTCTGGTATTTTCCGCCGTCATAAAATGAATCAGGGGTGAGATTCAGAATTCCCATTACAACCGGATTTTCAAGCGATATAATATTATCCCCGCATTGCAGGATGAAGGTTTTGGAAAAAGCTGTATTTTTATCTTTCGAATCTAGCATCAAAACATGTATTACTGATAAAGTGCAAAATTACTGATTCTATGCCGAATACCACTTTCGAACAATTTGATAAGGTAATGGACGGTTGCCGCCGGATTTTTATGGCCAAGATGCACGACTATGGAACTGCCTGGCGCATCTTACGCAC
>JANXXZ010000135.1 GCA_025350385.1 Bacteroidales bacterium | reverse complement strand
AACTGACAAAGGTGGGTAAGCCTTCCATTGTGAAGTTGGCAAGTTGAATGGCCTGTAATTGCAAATTGCAGGCTGCACCCTGCAAATAGGGATAATTGATGACCCCTAAGTAAGAAATCATATTAGAAGTGGTACCTAATGAATGAAGGAAATATATCTTCCCATTGTTGGCCAGCAACTGGTTACCATAAAAATAATCACTAGTATCTTCCACCATCGGATAGGCAGAATTTTGAAACTGCGTTACATCATTGACTTTTTTCAGATCATACTGGCTGATTTTAATAATATACTTAACAAGAGAAATGCTCCAGATTGTATTACTCATGTAAAGATACTCTGAATTTGCTGAAAACTCAGCGCCCATGTTCATCGTTCCGGTATCAAATAGTAGAACCTGTGTCAACTGGCCGGTCAGGTTATCAATACTGTATAATTCTACCTTGCCATAATGCCCTGAAAGGCTGTTGCGGGCAGCACAAAGGAGGTATTTCCCATCCGGTGAGATCTTGATAATCTCTGATTGACCATAACTTGTTAAATTAAAATTAAGGAAACAGGAAGACACAACAGGAGATGTATGTACTCCGGTAATATCCACCAGGAACGCATACATTTTATTGGGTGTACCATGATTCCGGACAAATACCCAGTAAGCATCCAGGCTTCCGTGCCTGACGGCTCCAATGGTTTCATAAGCGCTATCTGCGGCAAGTAAGGGTACATTTTTCTGAAATTGAACGATATCTCCCAATCCACCGTCAAGGCTCATATCAATGACTGAATAGTTCACACAAGGCTTCCATTTGGTAGTAGGTGCACCTGCCACCGTAAAAATGTAATACTTCCTCAATGAACCCGGCATCCGGAATGCTACACAGGGACTTGTTGCAAACCCACTTGACAACAATGTATCACCATTAGGCATGATTTGATTGTTGCGGTTATAGACAAATACACCGTCAGAATAAAACAACAAATTACCCAGGCTGTCTGAAAGAGAAGTGGAACCATATACTGCAAACATCTGACTTCCAGAAATATTCACCGGGTTTCCGCTGCCGAAATTCACTGCCTGGCTATAGCCAAAATACCAGTTATCGGCTTCCTTCTGAGAGACTGCCAGAAGAGGAAATATGAACAAAATTGAAAACAGGTAAAGGTTTATCTTCATGAACTGAAAGACCTAATGATCATTGTAAAAGTAATCCTTTACTAAATATATTTCAAATTTAAGTGTCAAACTTTGATATTCTGATTAGTACTGGCCAATGAATCTTCTCCATCACCATTACCTCTTTCTTATTTTAATTGATTCATTTTTTCCAATAGCAAGAGGTCACCGGTATCAATCCTGGAAAACGCAAACCATTTTTTACCAAGATCCTTGAGCGAAGCGCCAATATGGTAAACTTCCTTTTCGTCAACAATCAGAAACCGGTCATGGGAGGCCATCAATACCTTTAGTTCAATTGGTTCATACTGGCTGTTATGTTTATCGAGGTTCTGCTGCAACGCTTTTCCAGGTTTTGTATAAATTGTAGCTTTAATCCCGGCTCTCCGCTTGGTAAGTAAAAGCAATACAGTTTCGTCAATATAGTTATCAACCAGGTTGATGGATTCTTGTGCAGAGCGTATCAGGTCCGAAATGAAAATATAGGCGTCAAATATTTGCCCGTCAAAGAAAATACCATTTCCCGGCTTTGATTCGTGGCTTTCCAATGCCTGAAAAATATGTTCAAACTTATGTTCAGCCTCTGATTGCTTTAGTTCCACCCTTTCAATCCGCTGAAAAAGGCTTGCATTTCCCTGGATGAATTTCCGCATTTCAACAAAGGCATTCATTATTTGTATACTCACTTTCACTGCAGTTTCACTATGCAAAACTGCTGAAAGCATGGCTACTCCTTGTTCATTAAAAGCAAAAGGTGGATTAGCGGAGTGCTTAAGGTTTTTCAACCGGTCGCAATTTGCGATTAGTTCAGCTTTTTCATTTTCGGTTAATTGAAAACAAAACTGCGGCGGAAACCGGCCGGGGTTGCGTTTCACCTGTTCATTAATTCTCCTGGTGAGGACACCGTACATTTCAGCCAGGTCCCGATCAATCATCACTTGATTACCACGGATCGTAAATAGCCGGCTTTCAATATCTTTCTGTCAGATCCTGAATACTTTATCATCCATAACCGTATGAATCAGCTGATCGCAATGTGCGACCGGTTATTCTAAGGATTAAATTGAAATTTCAGTTTTAAGAACAAAAATTGTGATCTTAGAAATTTATTCATTTTTTGTTTTAATCTTTTACAAAT
>JANXXZ010000096.1 GCA_025350385.1 Bacteroidales bacterium | reverse complement strand
AAATATCGAGCCTCTTCCAACAAGGGATTCAACCCAGATATTTCCGCCAAGTAGTTCAACAAGTGCTTTACAAATTGCCAGGCCAAGGCCGAACCCATTCATATTGGGCCAATCAGGACGGGTAACCTGGCGATAACGATCAAAAATGTAGGGAGTGCTTTCGGCTGGAATACCCACCCCTGAGTCCTTAATCCAGAACACAGTCTTGTCACCCCAATTTTCTGCAACCACTTCAATTTTTCCCTGGTTGGTAAATTTCAGGGCATTATTTATAAGGTTCACCAATATCTGGCGAAGTCTGTAAGGATCGCTTACCAGTTTGATACCGGCGATATCATCGCCAATCAGCCATTTCATTAACAGCCCTTTACGCGTGACCAATGGATCATTGGTAAATTGCATCTGCAATTCCCGCATCAGGTCAGCAGGGCGAAATTCCTTTTCAATAATCTTTAATTTTCCGGTCTCAAGCTTCGATATATCAATTATATCAGTAAGGATAGAGAGTAAAGCCGTACCATTGTTCTGTATGATACTGATATATTTTTCACGTTCATGGATTGGCAGATCAGGATCTACAAGAAGTTCGGAGAATCCAAGTATACCATTAAGGGGTGAACGGATCTCGTGCGACATATTAGCCAGAAAGGCAGTTTTATTGGCATTGGCAACTTCAGCATTTTCCCGGGCTTGTTTCATATTCTCCAACTCATGTTGTTGAGTTGTAATCTCATAAGCTATCCCGATATGCCGTAACACGCTGCCATCAGCGCACCGTTCCGGGCTGATGTGCACGCGGAACCATCGTACATCGCCATTCCCATTCATTATTCTTACATCTTCATCAAATGAAAAAGTAGTGAAATATTTTGCCAGTGATGCTTTCACCGCCATCCGGTCAGCAAATGGCAATGACCTGAGCATTAGCAGCGGATTTTTAATGAGCCTGTTTAATGAAACCGGTAAAAGTTGTTTGCAGGTGGGATTAATGTATATCAACCCTTCATCATCCCAAATCCAGATATTGGCGCTTGTCCTATCCAGCGTATCCAGAAACCATACTACTGACGAATAGTCCACGGGCTTGTTTTTCTCCATTTCTCTGAGATAATAGATACATATCTCATTAGGATCAATATGTGAATTACGATGACCAGCAGCATATACTTCAATATTTTTACTGTTGGCTGTCCGGATACTAATTCCTTGTAGAACTGCCAAATTATTTCTCTGGTTCCGGCTCAGTTGCACATATTTCACGATATCGTGTGGAAGAATAAGATCAACAAAATCTTTTCCGATCACTTCGGCCGGATTGTATCCGGTAAGCCTGCAGAAATCCTTGTTTACAAACAAAATTGTACCATCGGCAACCATCATCATTCCAGTGCTGCCACCTATAATACCGGATATATCGGCTTCCGGCATTTCATTATTCCCGGGAGTATTACCGCAATTTACCGAGTTGTTGTTGCTTATTATATACTTTATGGAATTATTTTCTTCATGTCCTGATGTGAATGCTATATTTGGCAACCGGATATAACGGCTGATAAAATAGGGCAAGGCGGGTAATAAAATGAGGGAGATTACCACCAATAAAAGCCAGGCACCAAAAGTGTACAGCTGATTTGTAAGAAAAATAGAATTTGAAATCAATTCAATCATTGCAAACCTGAAAGCCTGGGGGTAAACACATAGGTTGATCACAATCCAGAGACCCATAAATACAGCAATGATATTTGCCATAGCCCGGAGCGCTGATTGCCTATGAGTAATTACAAGCTTTTGAGTATTATACACTGTAGTTGTTTTTAGAGTAACCAGTAAAACGGATCATCTCATTACATATGTTTATTGACATTCATAGAAAAAGTAATACCAGTAAGTCTCAATATTGAAATAAAAGTCTTAGACAGTAATAAATACAATATATTCAGAGTCAGGTTAAAATTAGAATTTTTCACCTGAACGAGATTCTTACTGGTGATGAGGGGCAACCGGGCGAATGTCATGACTCCACGAGTCTGATAGCGCAAGACTTTCATCCTGCTTAATGATTAAGTATCCGAATAGCTGTTCAATCATCTGATAAGGTACTTTAATTTAAGAGATGTTGGATAAATCAGATTATAATTCAGGCCAATTGAATATGATTATTGCTGAATACATGAACTGAACCAATAATAAACAGGCTGAAAGAACAGCATTTAATAAAGAAAGGAAAGAATTAGCCCGGATTTTGTACTTTTGCAGCCGCAATGACGAAGCAGAGCAAGCTTTCCGAAGCCCCGGCCCTGATTGCCGATCAATTTGCTGGTTCATTTTGGTGTACCGGCCTCGTAGCTCAGTGGATAGAGCAGCAGCCTTCTAAGCTGCGGGTCATAGGTTCGAATCCTATCGGGGTCACGATTACACATATAATAGAGCTGTAATTCAATGAGTTACGGCTTTTTTTTATTACTGTGGGAAATATATGGGAAACTTATCAATTTTTCCTTATTTTACAGGGGTTTCAGAAGATATACTGTATTAATCCCCTTCAAAACATTTTCTAGAATATTTGTGTAAGCCCATATAAACCACGCTTTTCAAGTTTTGCATCCCAATTCATCACCTGGTATCGAGATAATTCTTTACAATAATACTTGCTGGTGGCTTTTGAGTAGCCTTCCTGAATCAATAAATCATTCAAGCATGTTCCGTCCGGAAGGATA
>JANXXZ010000084.1 GCA_025350385.1 Bacteroidales bacterium | reverse complement strand
CTGTGGAGTTATGGTTTTCCGATAATTTTGTTCAGCGCCTTGGGAAGGACTATCGGTTTGTTTTTCACGCTGAAAGCAGTACTTGGATTTTCCATTCAACTTATTTTTGTGCTGTTGTTCAACCTTGTTTCATGGGTTGCCATTCCTTACCTGCTCATTTTCATTGCTACCTATCTCATCTCAGTTTCATTGCCCCGCTTAGGAATTGACACCGACTTTAACCGCACTTTAAAACTGGTATTGTACACCTTTACGCCACTTTTTATTTCTACTTTCTTCGTGTACCTTCATCCCCTCATGCGTCTGCTTATTCCGCTGGGATTATATATTTTCATTGCTTATACACTATATATTTTCTGGTATGGTGTGCAGGAACTGTTCCAGATTTCTCTGGAAAAAAAGATCGAATTCATTATTATTGTAATTGCTGTCGCTTTCGGAGCAATTTTTATTGCTCAACATATCTACGGGCTCCTGATTGACTCGTTTTTCAGTGATATGGCTTCCTATGTAAGATAGCTTAACTTGGATCAGTTAATAGCTTCCCTGATTCTTACAAGTTGCTCCATTAACTTTTCAAGCATATCCAACCTGAGCATATTAGCTCCGTCAGACTTTGCCCTTGCGGGATCTGGATGAGTTTCGATAAACAGTCCATCAACACCAACAGCTACTCCTGCTTTCGCAATGGTGGAAATCAAATCAGGCCGTCCGCCCGTAATTCCTGCAGGCTGGTTTGGTTGCTGCAGCGAATGGGTAACATCCAGTATTACCGGAACACCGGCTTTCTGCATTTCCGGGATATTCCGGTAATCAACCACCAGGTCATTGTACCCGAACATGCTTCCGCGCTCCGTAAGCATTACCTTGTCGTTTCCTGTTTCCCGCACTTTTTCAACGGCAAAATGCATGGTTTCGGCGGATGAAAACTGACCTTTTTTAATATTTACTACTTTCCCGGTTTCACCGGCTGCAATAAGGAGTTCACTCTGGCGACACAAAAAAGCAGGGATCTGAAGAATATCCACATATTGAGCAGCCATCGCGGCATCAGATTCAGTATGAATATCGGTAACTACCGGTACATTATACTTTTGGCGGATGGCAGAAAGAATTTCGAGCGCTTTCAAATCTCCTATCCCGGTGAACGAACTGCTTCGCGAGCGATTAGCCTTACGAAACGAGGCCTTGAATATGAATGGGATGCGATACTTCTCTGCAATTAACAGGATAGTCTCAGCAATTGAAAATGGGCTGAATTCATCTTCAACCACACAAGGACCCGCTATCAGGAAGAAATTATTTGAATCGAGATGATTGATGAGGGGAATTTGCTCAATTATATTCATCGCAGGACTGGTCATGAGTTATCAGTGATTAGTTATTTGTTACCAGAATATAGCAAAGACAACTTTTTTATTTCGTCATACGACTATCCGACTAATTGTTATTACCATTATCCGTATTTAGTTGTCTTTTATCTTTTGTCTTTTATCTTCAAAATTCCTTGGATAGCGAGAACAGTTAATAACCATACTTATCCTGCCAGTGTTTTTTTAGCAACTCGCGTGTTTCAATTTCGCGTGGGTTCCTGCCGGGGTTGTAGAATTTCGTACCCGAAATCTTTTCCGGTAAAAACTCCATGTTTACAAAATTTCCATCGAAACTATGGGCGTATTGGTATTCTTTCCCATACCCTATGTTTTTCATCAGTTTTGTAGGAGCGTTACGCAAATGCAATGGAACAGGCAAATCACCAAACTTTTCAACTGCTGCGAGCGCATCTTCAATGGCCATATAGGATGCATTGCTTTTTGCTGAATTTGCAAGGTATACAGCTGTTTGTGCCAGGATAATCCTGCTTTCGGGATACCCGATTTTATTCACCGCATCAAAACAATTATTAGCAAGCAAAAGCGCATTGGGGTTGGCATTACCTATATCTTCCGAAGCCAGGATAAGCATGCGTCGGGCAATGAAAAGCAGATCTTCGCCCGCGTTGATCATCCTGGCAAGCCAGTAAACAGCGCCATTGGGGTCACTTCCCCTCAACGATTTGATAAAAGCCGATATGACATCATAATGCATCTCGCCGTTTTTATCGTACATGGCAAGGTTCTGCTGAATGATTGTGAGGACATTTTGATTTTCAATTACTATTTCGTCAACCTTATTTATCAAAGCAGAACATACCAATTCAATGGCATTGAGCAATTTACGAGCATCGCCTCCCGAAATGCGCAGGAGTGCTTCGTATTCTTTGATAGTGATCTTAGTTTCAAGGTTGGTTTCAAGTATTTTTCTTGCATTTTCTATAATTGCAAGAAGATCATCTTCCTCCAGGGGTTTTAATATGTAAACATGACAGCGGGATAGGAGGGGAGAGATCACTTCAAAGGAAGGATTTTCCGTTGTTGCACCGATCAGGATCACTATACCCTTTTCAACGGCACCAAGCAATGAATCCTGCTGTGATTTGCTGAAACGGTGAATTTCGTCAATGAACAGGATGGGTTGCGAAAGATCCAGGCGGGCCTTTTCAATTACTTCACGAACTTCCTTTACCCCTGAATTGATGGCGCTCAAGGTATAAAATGGCCGGCCGGTGCTTTTTGCTATTATCAGTGCAAGCGTAGTTTTACCGACTCCAGGTGGTCCCCAGAAAATCATGGAATAGACTTTCCCTTCGTCAATCATTTTTCGGAATGCACAGTTAGTGCCGGCAAGATGCTGCTGCCCAATGAAATCATCAAGCGTGTGAGGACGAAGAATTTCTGCCAGAGGTGCACCTGGTTGCATAATAATTGATTATAACAGGATAATTTCAGGAAAAATTTTAATTAAAATATCCTATCGACAAAGTTACTGCAATATTTTTACTCCCGAACCTTAAAAATTATAGATAAAATACCTTGTAATTGTTTTGAATTGGAGAATTTCTGGTTCAAAAGTGTAAAAAAGAATTATATCTTTCGTTGTAATAAAAAAAAGATATCAACAATTGTATTGTTAATTATCTGTTATACAGTAACATGTAAATTAGCATTTCAATTCGTTAATTTTTTTTCAGATAAATGAGTAATTATTATAAAATAGCAGTACTTTTGCATCGTTTTTTAATTAAACCGCGTCATGAAAAAATTATTTGCATTATTACTCGTTGCTGGTATGGTTGCTGTTGTAGCATGCGGCCCTAGCGCAGAAGAAAAAAAAGCTAAAGAAATAGCTGATTCAACCGCTAAGGCTGATTCTATGGCTATGGTACAAGCTGCTCAACAAGCAAAAATGGATTCTGTAGCTAAAGTTGCTGCTGATTCAATTGCTAAAGCAGCTCATGCTGATTCATTAGCTAAAAAGCTTATCAAGAAATAAGGATTTATTCCTTATCACTGGAAAAAGGAGCGTTTACGCTCCTTTTTTCGTATTTGACAATTCCCTATTTTTGTGATTAATTCTACCCGGAGCTTAAATTTCTACTGGAAACCTATGCGATATATCACCACTTTTAAACTGAAGGAGATACTTGATATAGGTGAACCTGTCCAAATCATCGATACCCGGGACCCGGTTAAGTTTAAAGAATGCCATGTTCCCACAGCAATCAATATTCCCCAGATTGATCTTCCCGATAATATTGATAAAGTATCCCGAGAAATTCCGGTAGTAGTCTATTGCCTTTATGGTGTTAAAAGCGATTCTACATTCCTTTATCTGAGAGAAAAAGCAAAGATCAGGAATGTGTATATTCTTGAGGGAGGTTTATTCCAGTGGGCAACGGATATAGATCAGACAATGCCTATCCTGTAAAAAAATTCCTTTCCAGCATTTTATCAACCGATACGTACGCCATATCCAAGTATACCTCGGAACATGATAAGCATTACAATTGCCACAAATAATAACTTCTTTTTAAGAATAATAGTTCTTTCTTTTTCATCAAAATAAAATATCGTAAACCTGTGCATACCTGAAAGCAAAGGTATAAGCATCAAACCGGGAGTAATAAGCACCAGGAATTCATATAGGGTAAGCGGGTATCGGAACAGAAACAGTATAATGGTTGAAGTAAGATAAGGAATAAAAAATTGCTGACGCTTAAAACTCTTCCTCATTTCGGGCTTGCTGGAGTTATAATATGTATTGGCCGATAATAGCATGGGTTTAACCATGAGAGTGCCGGCGCCAAGCATTACGATTAGCCCAATGAAAAGGAGAAACATTTTTGCTGTATCCTGGAGGTACATCCAGGCAAATACATATCCCATTCCTTCATAAAGAAAAGCCCCGATTACTACTGATCCGACAAAAAAGTTAATTCCATGTATAAATCCCCATAGGAAGAATAATTTTAATAATCCATCCATTGCCATAGCCTTGATATAGATTACCAGGCATATCAATCCGATAAATAAAGTGGTAATCGATCCGGTTGAGAAAATCATCTTGACTGAGTCAAATGTCCACGATTCGGGTTTGACTAGGAAAACAATTTTATTATGGTGAACAATAGATGGGATATCAAAATACTGGGCTACGAGAACTGTAACAAACTTAAATATTACAAGAATAACCAGATACGAAATCATACTAAATGCCACCGAATGCAGAACGATAATATAGGAGGGCTTCTGAATTGTATTCATCACCTGGGTTTACGTATACAAAACTAAAAAAACTTGCCGTTAAATGTATAAAAAAAGTGCCCGGGTGGTTCTCCGGGCACTTTCGTGAATCTGAAGTTTATAACTTACTTATATCAGCTAACTGTAAGGCTGCATATTCTCCTTTATCCAGTTTCTGTCGTACTTCTTTAAATGCTTCTATAGTGTATTCTACATCTTCAATTGTATGAACGGCTGTAGGAATAAGTCTGATAAGGATTACACCTTTGGGGACCACAGGGTAGGTTACTATGGAGCAGAAAATATTGAATCGTTCCCGGAGGTCGACTGTAATCATTGTAGCTTCCGGAATAGTACCATTCAGCATAACAGGTGTGACAGGCGAACCCGAAGGACCTATTTCAAAGCCGGCATCTACCAATCCTTTTTGCAAAGCATTTACTATTTTCCAGAGGTTTGTTCTTAAAGAAGGATCAGTGCGGACCAGCTCAAGACGTTTTAAAGCACCAATAACCATGGGCATTGGCAACGATTTGGCAAATATCTGCGAACGCATGTTATGCTTCAGGAAATCAATAATCGGCTTTGTACAGGCAATAAAAGCACCTATGCCGGCCATCGATTTGGCAAATGTGCCGAAATACATATCCACCTGGTCCTGAACGCCGAAATGCTCATCCGTCCCGGCTCCGGTAGGGCCCATGGTTCCGAAACCATGTGCATCATCAATCAGCAACCGGAAATTGAACTCTTTTTTCAGTTTTACAATCTCATCAATTTTACCCAGATCGCCGGTCATACCGTACACACCTTCGGTAATCACCAGTATTCCTCCACCGGTTTGATCAGTAAGCTTAGTGGCTCGTTCAAGTCCTTTCCTGAGGTTTTCGATGTTGTTATGAGGGTAAACATACCTCTTGCCCATATGAAGCCTTAAACCGTCAATAATGCATGCATGAGCCTCATTGTCATATACTACAACATCATTACGATCGAGCATTGAGTCAATTACCGATAACATCCCCTGATAGCCGAAGTTAAGCAGATAGGCCGCTTCTCTTCCGACGAAAGCTGCCAGTTCTCTTTCAATCTGTTCATGGTAATCTGTCTGTCCGCTCATCATGCGGGCTCCCATCGGGTAGGCCAAACCCCATTTTGCTGAGGCCTCTGCATCCGCCTTGCGCACCTCTGGGTGGTTAGCAAGTCCAAGGTAATTGTTGAGGCTCCAGTTCAGGCGTTCCTTGCCCCTGAAAATCATTCTGTTTCCAATTTCACCTTCCAGCTTAGGAAACATGAAATAACCGTCGGCTTGCTCAGCGTACATTCCAAGAGGTCCGAGGTTCTTTACTCTTTTTTCAAAAATATCCACTTTTTCAGGGGGTTAATGATGGTACCAATCAGATTTGTGTTGCAAAATTAACTATTTATACAATGAGGGCAAGATTAACCGTTAAACATTTTCAGCCAATCAATGTTAATGAATGATTGGAATCACTATCTGTAAAGGGGTAGATCAATTTTTATAATTCTTATCTCATACCATCCACCTTCCAAATGGAGGAATAATATTGATTGAAAACTATATATCACCAACGGTTTTATCATTAATTAACAAAACTACCATCTCCTGACATTTCAGATAAACTACATTTGCTTCCTGTTTAATTACCCGGTTGCTTTGATTCCTAAAAATGTAAAATTTGAGTGATCCGATTGTAATTCACTGGTTTCGCCGCGATCTGAGGCTTCGCGACAACACTGCATTGTACAAGGCCCTTTCATCGGGATACCCGGTAATGCCGCTTTTTATCTTCGACAAGGAAATACTGGTCAAACTGGAACAGAATGACCTAAGGGTAAGTTTCATCTACCAGGCACTGAAAAAGCTGAATGCTGACCTGTCTTTTTTTTATTCAGGACTTGAAATTAAAGTCGGTTATCCCCTCGAAATCATCAGGGAACTTTTTTCAACGCATAACGTTGCTGCTGTTTATGCAAATCATGATTACGAGCCTTATGCAATTTCCAGGGATGAAAAAGTGATGCATTTTCTCAAAAATAAAGGAGTAGAATTTCACACTTCCAAAGACCAGGTAATTTTCGAAAGAGATGAAATAGTCAAGGCTAATGGTGAGCCTTATACTGTGTTTACCCCTTATAGTAAAAAATGGAACTTCTCGTTTTCTCAAAAACCCGGCTTGGCGGAACCTTTTAAATCGTATGAACATGGAGAATCATTTATAAAGAAAAAAAATGAGCCTCTCTTTTCACTGCAAAATATTGGTTTTAAAGAAGTTGACGGACTTTTCAGTCCGCCTCTTCTGAACGAAGAGTACATCAGGAATTATGATAAATCCCGGAATTATCCTGCCCGG
>JANXXZ010000033.1 GCA_025350385.1 Bacteroidales bacterium | reverse complement strand
ATTCAATCCGTCCCCGTTAGGAGTAAATGCATTGGGCATATTGAAAGGAGCAAAGGAATAGAGCGCCATCAGCGAATCCACTGTGCTGCATCCTTCGGCTGACCGGATCGTGACTTTGTACCATCCTTCGGCAGTGATCGTGATGCCAGAGGTAGTGTCTCCCGTGTTCCAGGCGTAATGGGCATATCCCGGCCTTGCCTGTATCCCGGTCTGCTGATCAAAATAGATGGTATCCTGGCTGAAATCAGCCACGGGAATAGGAATGACATTCAGCTGGAAGGATGCCTGGCCCTGGCAGTGGTTGGTATCAGCAAGATTCAGGATGTATTCCCCGGCATTGTCAATGGTAGCGCCTGAAATGAAGGTAACCGGGTTGGTATCCGTGAACCCTGCAGGCCCTGACCATTGATACGATATCGGACCGTTACCGGAACCGGGAGTGTAGATGCCAATCAGGGAAATATCGCTGCCCTCGCACACGGTTTCAGGCGTCTGGATCGAACCCTGCGGGATGCTGTACACCCTCACCTGTCCCTGTTTGAACTCGGGTGCGATGACGTTGCCAAGGCTATCGAGGAAAGTGCATATCCCCGGCGATATATCCCATTTGAGGGAATCCTGCCCCGTGTTAAGCGAAGCGAAGCTCAGCTCCACCAACGTGGAGCCGTCCGAAAGGTTCACGGGGTTTTTCCCGGTCCAGGTCAGCAATATTTCTCCCTGGGCAGGGAACAGGTCCACCTGCAGGCTGTCGGCCAGTGCCGGGTTGGCATTAAGATAATTCTGGCAGGTGACCTGGTTCCTGTTGTATTTGAGTCGGGAATCAAAAGCCATCACATGGCTGAAGTTGTTGGCCAGCAGAGGCATTACAGCCACGTTGCCCAGGCAGGCAGAACCGTCGCCGGCAATGGCCAGCAATTTTATTGAAACGAGATTCTTCAGAATTACTGTGAAAGTAGTATCACAACCAAATTTATCAGTGATGGTACAGGTATAAATGCTTGCCGAAAGGTTATCAAACTGACCGTTATTCAGTTGAGGCGCTCCGCCAATAGAATACCAGAGAGAATCAGTATTGCTGAGGGCAGAAAGAAGTATGCTTCCATTACCCTGGGAGTTTGTTTCATCCTGTACCACCGGGAACAGCGCCTGTGGACCTTCCTGCCTTAAGATGATCACAGGGTTTCCGTCGTACACTTTCTTGCAGCCCAGGGAGTCTTTCACCCAGACCTGGTAACTTCCCGGAGGTAGTAAAGTGAACAAACCCTGGTTTGATACAAAATTGGATGTATCGAGGGCATACATGAGCATGTTGGATAAACCTGCAGTTGCATTTACGTGAATGATGCCGTCATCGATTGCACAATGCGAATCCTGGTGATCCACCGATAGTATGAGCGAATCCCCGACATTTTTAATCGTGTAGGATTTCAACAGGAAGGTGCAACCGGCAGAATCGCTTACCCAGAGAGCGTAATTATCTACCGGCAGATGGTAGAGATCCAGGCCGGAACCGATGACCGAGCCACTCCCGTTTTTCCAGGTAAAATTCACAGGATCCAGACCATCCACTGCCAGTCCGGTGATAGCGCCCGTTGAAGCATTGCATGTGGTCGGAGCAACATTCAGGTTCGATTCGTCAAGTTGAGGATGTGGATACCAGTGAATGTTAATGGTATCCCTGTTGATGCATCCGGTATCATTGACGACCTGCACCCAATAACTACCGGTATCCGAAACACTTAGAACAGGCGAATTGGAGCCGGTGTTCCAGGTGCATGAAGAAAAACTTCCCGGGTTGAGCGTAACACTGGTTCCCTGGCATACCGTAAGATCAGGCCCGAGGTTTGGGTAGGGCAGCCCGGATACCAATACTTCCCGGTGTGCCTCACCGGTTTTCCCATCAGGATACACGACATAGGCAACCACCTCGTAGGTGCCCGGACTAGTGTAGACATGGGTAGGATTCATGAGGTTGGAAGTCCCGCCATCCCCGAAATCCCAGGTAACACTTACCGGAATTGGTTGAAAGTTCGCTGTGAACTGGAAAGCAGTACCCACGCAGGAACCACTATAAAAGATATGCTGGGCATAACTTGAAACAAACTGGGGCAAGGATCTGACAGCAGTGTTGTTTAATTGGAAACCGTCCAGTTGAAATCCACAGTTCGTCCCATATTCATCCGGGTAATTGATCGTGAACAAGGAAAACAGTCCATAACGCACACCATATATTTTCCCATCAGGTGCAGCCTGCATCCACATGAATTGTCCCTGGCTTGTTCCAGCAGTCTGATGAACCGAACCTACCAGAATCTTCGAATTCTGGAATGCAAGGGAATCTGTAGCTTCAGCATCATACTGATAAACTACATAATCAATCCCGGCATATGTTCCACAAGAATAATAGTACCTGGAATCATTGGAGAATTCTCCACCGATAGTAATATAACTGGCAGTTGATAATACACCACAGGTCTTTGTCAGAGTGCCGGTGGCATTGTCAAAATCTCCGAAAAAGTCATCAGCATTTTGAAAGTCCATAAATTTTTTGCCATTGGGAGCTACTTTTATCCCTCCAATGGTGAATGTCATACCCGGAGTGAATTTTCGGTTAATTGTATAAACTGGCGGAGCAATGCCCGAAGAAGTAACCAGGTATGAAGCATATACATATTGATTTGCCTGCTGTTTACGGGTGATCACCCATACATCCCGGTTATTTTTATGCAGTGTTGCGGTAACCACATCCATGGCATCATAGCCTCCGGTCAGGTATAGGTTCTTGGAGACCACGGCCCCTACACCCCCGTTAGCTTCCATATCGACCACGGAATACCTGATCCCGTCATTGGGAGGAAAGCTGAAGTTGCCAACGGTAAAAATATAGTAGTACCTGTATGAATCTGGCTTACGAAAAGCAACACATGACTGATAATATGCTATTCCCAGAAGACCATCCCCGTTTTGCATAAGCTGATGGGTTTTGGTCCACACCTTTACGCCGTTGGTATAAAACAAAAGGTTACCGGCAGTATCTGAAGCCACTGCAGTTCCACGGTCGCCAAGCTGGTTAGGGCATGGCATATTCTGAGGCGGACTGTAGTTAAATGTCAGGGCATTCATCCCTACAAAAAACCAGTTATTTGCCTCCTTCTGGGCAACCACAAGCAGAGGGGAGAATGACGAGAAAAAAAATATAACCAGGATACGTTTCATGAATTTATAACTCTGATACTCATTGTAAAATTAGTTTACTTTTATTATTAATTATCCTTAATTCCTAAAAAGTCACAGCAACTTCCCGTTTATTTACTTTCAAGTTTGTCCAGGAGTTCTTTTGCCATCGAGTTCAACTTTGAAAAAGCAAACCATTTTTTACCCAAATCTTTCAGTGAATCTCCGATATGATACAATTCGATTTCGTCAATGAGCAGAAAACGATCATGTGAACTTTCAAATTGCCTGAATTCAACCGAACCATACTGCTGATTGTGTTTTTCAAGATCGAGCACAATCATTTTATCCTGTCTGGAGTATAGGATAACTTTTACACCTGGTTTCCGCTTGCTGAGTAAAAGCAAAATGCTTTCATCTATATAATTATCAATCAATACAATAGAACGTTTTGCAGAGCTGATCAGGTCTGAAACAAATACATAAGCATCGAAGATCTGTCCTTCGAAGAAAATTCCATTCTCAGGTTTTGGTTCATGTTTTTCCAATGCCTGAAATACCCGGCTGAATTTTCAGTCCATTTTCGTTTGCTTGCTTTCAAGGATATCCATACGATGAAAGAGATCAGTATTAGCCTGAATGAACTTCCGCATTTCGATGAAAGCATTCATAATTAGAATACTAACCTTTACCGCAGTCCCACTTCGTAATACAGATGACAACATGGCAACACCCTGCTCTGTAAAAGCATAGGGAAGATATTTTCTGTGTTTACCCCGGTTTTCATTTTCATTATTACCAGTATTATCAGCCAATGATGTTTTTAAGGTCGCAATATGCGACCTTAAAAACTCAAATTCACTCATGGTCAGTTGAAACATGAATTGTACATGAAAACGTTCACTGTTTCGTTTTACCTATTCATTCAGGCGCTTCGGTTCTACCCATACAATTCTGCCAGGTGATGATCGAGCATAACCTGTTTGCCTCTGATTGTGAAAATGCGATTTTCAATCTCCCGGTTGAATAGCTCTTTTGATGAAAAGCTCATATCTGCTGATAATAAAATGCATAATTTTCAATAAGAATAATTGAGAATAAAGATATAGAAAAAAGGTTAAAGCGGCCGGATTACTTTCCCACTTTTTCCAACAGGGGGAGTCCGCCCAGGAGAACAGGGGATTTATGCTATCTCACCAGCGATGTTTTCCCCGAATGCCTCGGATCTGTAAAAGAATTAACCGGATACTTTGAGGCTAAGCGTATGAGCGCATCAGATAAATTTCTTTTAGCCATAGCACATATATACAATATTGCATTTAAAATGCAAAAATGTATAAATTAACTTAGAAATATCGTTCCTGCCTCAGCAGCGTCACCGTAACGGTCTTCCTCCTTACTTCCCCGGTATCATAACAGTTGGTAATCCCATCGGTATAAACTCCCAAAGGAACCGGTTTTCCGTCAAGGTCACCGATGAGATTAGAGCCGGACATATTGTGAGGCGGGCCTTAGTTAAATGTAAGGGCATTCATCCAGACAGAAATCAGTTATTTGCTTCCTTCCGCTCAAAAAGAATGTTCAGCGGGAACAATGAGTCGGGTCCCGGTTGTAGCAGATGCCTGATAAGAAATATTCTGATTCAATGCAATTTCTTCTTTGCATCAAGCATTTCAACAAACATTTTTATCCGCTTTTCCCTGGTTTCAGGTTTTACAGCGGTTTGTATCCGGTGAAGAATTGCATAGCGGTTATGGCTGTCGAGGGATTCAAAGAAATTTCTCCGCTCACTCTTTTTCATTAATTCTGCCTCCAGATCATGAGGGATTAGAATGGAGCTTTGTGGCTCATATGCACGCTCCCAGGCCCCGTTCTTTTTGGCTGTTTCAATCACAGCCATTCCTGATGGTTTCATCAGCCCATTTTTAATGAGGATCTCCGCCTTTTCCCTGTTGATTTCTGACCATTTACTACCATGTTTCCTGGGAGTAAACCGCTGTATCCATGAAACCTGGTCATAACTCTTCTTCAGCGCATCTATCCATCCATAACAAATGGCGGTTTCGAGGGCTTCGGCATAGGAAACCGAAACGATTCCCTTTTTTATCTTGCCGATGCGAAGCCATATTCCGTCGGAACGACTGTGGTTGGCTTCAAGCCAGGATATCCACTCCCGAACTGATTCAAAATGCATTATTTCAGATTCAACGGGCATATGGAATAAAGTATTTTAGCGATAAGGATAAAAGAATTGACCTTAACCCAGCTGAGACAAAGTAAAGATATTTCAATTCAGTATTTAGACTAATCTGGACAACATTCTGATGCAATCCGGGTTTGTGTCTCTTCCAATTATTTATGAATCAACACCTTTGTACCATTGGCCACAACATTTATTACCTGACAACCAGGCTCATTAATTTTCCAGCTGTCCGAATTTCCCGTTTTCCATATCCTGGTATGCCTGCACGAGCTCCTCTCTGGTGTTCATCACAAAAGGTCCGTAGGCCGCAATTGGCTCCGGGATCGGTTCCCCGCTCATGACAAGGATAATCGATTTTTCGTTGGCTTCAATCACAAATTCATCCCCGTCGTGTTTGAACATTGCAAAATGGTTAGCTTCAACCGGAGCGGAACTGTTGACCTTAATAAGCCCTTCAATCACCAATAGCGCAGTATTATAAGCAACCGGAAAAGAAAATGCGGCACTTGCCCCTGGGTTCAATTTTACATTTTGAAGGTGAACGGGTGTAAAAGTGAAAGCAGGACCTAACACGTTCATATATTGTCCGGCAATTATTTCCACGGTTCCCCCGTTTTCGGGAAGTTCATACCTGCTGATCTGTTCCTTGCTGATCGACTGGTATTTTGGTTTGGACATTTTGTCTTTTGCCGGGAGGTTAACCCAGAGCTGCACCATTTGAAAATCACCGCCTGCCCGGCTGAACTCCTGTTCATGGTATTCCTTGTGCAGAACCCCTGATGCGGCAGTCATCCACTGAACATCGCCCTCCCCGATCACCCCGCTGTTTCCGGCACTGTCGTGGTGAGCAACCCTTCCATGGTAAGCAATGGTTACTGTTTCAAATCCCCGGTGAGGGTGTACGCCCACACCCCTGGGTTTATCGCTTGGTTGGAAATAGTGCTTCGAACCATAATCCAGCAAAATAAACGGGTTCATCCGTTCCATTCCTGAATGGATTGATCCCGGAATAAAATTGTGTACCCTGAACCCATCCCCAACCATATGAGGCAGGGGAGGAGCTATGATACGTTCAATGGTTCTTTTCGTCATAAAAACTAAGTTGAGAATTTTCAGGTTGCAGGGAGTGAAGGCAAAACTTAGTCATTTTTCATTATATGTTTAATGTTATTCATTCAAACTGTTGGTAATGATTAACATAATACACTTAATGAATAATAAAAAAGGATCTGGGAACATTTTCTATGCTCCGGAAATAATCCTGTTCCTGTTTATTTCTTAATAAATTCGGCATTGCAATCAATCAGAATTTCATCGCTTACTATAGCGGTGGGAACTCCTGAGCCGATCCCAAAATCAGATCGTTTGAGTTTACCCGTGATTTTGAATCCTGCGATGGATTTCTTACTCATCGGATTAACGCCTGTTTTTGCAACCACCGTGAGTGCAACCGGTTTTGTAACACCGTGCATGGTCAGGTTGCCCTTTACAAAGTAGGTGTTGGCAGCCTTTGTCTTTTTAAAATAAAAGCTCTTAAATGACAAAGTGGGATACTTTGCGACATCAAAAAACTTATCACTCTGAAGGTCAGCATCCCTTCTTTCGTTATCAGTAAAGATTGAATTAGCATCAGCCGACATTTCTACCACCGCATCCGTAAAATCGGCCTTGCTTGTGGTAATGGTGGCAGTGGCCTTTTAAAGTAACCTTCCACATCCGAAATCATCATGTGGGTTGCGCTGAAACCAATTTTCGCGTGGTAGGTGTCAATGTTCCAGGTTGCTTTTTCGAGTATTGTGAATGAAACCATGGTTGCAGCAACTGCAATGATTCCAATTAAAAGGATTTTTTTCATTTTTGATTTGATTTAAAGGGTTTGTAAAACTGTTAATTGTTGAATGTTAAGAGCTAAATTCTTTTTCTGCGAAGAAGTTGCTATAACTGATCTTCCCATTGATCACAAATGCCGGGAACCATTAGAAAACATTTCTTCCTGATGAACTTTTTAGTCTTTTCTTTAAACAACAATTAGACAGGGTAAAATGTTTGTAAATAATCTATAATGTAAATAAGATATTATCCGGCATCGCCGATCGCAAATCTGAAATTATACTACCGATAGCCCAGGTTATTTCAGATAATGAAATATAGTATCAATGGCTTCCAACCCGGCCCTGCTGCCTTTGTCATCAAACAGGATCTTTTTATCCTTGTCCAGCAATTTAACAACTACTTCTGAATCAATACTTTCCTTGATGTGACGCGACATATCACCGTTCACGGGGGCTTTTAGCGTACCGCTTGTGTTTTTCCTGATCGAAAGAAGTAACTGTTGCTTTTTATTACGCAGTGAAACCTGCACGGAGTCACCTGAATAGGACAATTCCTCAATTTTGGCGTTTCCATATGTATTAAACAGAAAGAATTCCCCATTAAAATACAAAAAACCGATCAGCCCCAGGAAGTAGCTGCCTAGCCAGGGTATATCAGCGATAGAAACCATGAGCGATGCATCGCTTTGAGCGAAATTATTACAGTGCAACCATAGCCATGCTTTCGGGAACGAGCGCCCCCAGTCCTTTTCAATATATCCGTTACCCCCTGAAAAATCCAATATTTCACCATTCAGTGTCAG
>JANXXZ010000009.1 GCA_025350385.1 Bacteroidales bacterium | reverse complement strand
TTCAGCAAATATGAGCAGCCCGTTCCACTCGCAATAGCTGTTTCGGGAACCTGGATAAAAAAACATGAGCCTGATCTGGAGTGGCTCATTCAGTTAATGAAAGAAAAAAAGATCACTATGGACTGGATCAACCATTCATTTACCCACCCTACTTCAAAAACGCTGCCACTGAACCGGAATTTCCTGCTGGAGAAAGGTACCAGCATACCCAATGAAGTTCTGCAAAATGAAATCTGCATGCTTGAACATGGATTAATGCCTTCAGTATTTTTCCGCTTTCCAGGCCTGGTTTCCGATCAATCCATTTTCGATGAAATATGCTCTTTTGGATTAATACCGGTCGGAAGTGATGCATGGCTGGCAAAGAACCAGTCTCCGAATGCAGGAAGTATTGTCCTTATTCACGGCAATGGAAACGAACCTTTGGGAATTGATAAATTTATTGAACTTATTGATAAAGAAAAAGCACAGATAAAAGACAAGAACTGGATGCTTTATGATTTAAGAGAAAGCATTGAAGAAAAAGAAGAATAAACAAATCAATACATCGAGCTATGACAGAAAGAGTAAAACAACTATGGCCTGAACTTGAATGGATCAGTGACCAGACCCTTCGTGAGCAGACTGCAGCTACATGGGAACTTGCATTGCAAAAAAGTGTCCTTACCCCCCAGGACCTGAATACCATTCCTTTTACCCTTTTATGTGGCCCGGACCTCAAAGTCACTTTTATGGGTCACAAAAGGGCTGTTGTTCATATTGCGAGGGACTGTGGTAACCAGATGAACAAATTCTTTAAGGATGACCTGCCTGTCAATATGGATGTGCTTATTGCCGGGGCTATCCTTGCTGATGTCGGTAAATTGCTGGAATATGAGATGAAGGACGGCAAATCAGTCCAGGGAAGCTATGGAAAATATGTACGTCATCCCTTCTCAGGGGTTTCACTGGCTGAACAATGCAATGTTCCTGCTTCTGTTTGCCATATAATCGCCACCCATGCCGGTGAAGGTGATATGGTGAAACGTTCGGTCGAGGCGTATGTGGTTCACCATGCTGATTTCATGACGTTTGAGCCATTCAGGGAAAGGCTGAAAGTCTAATTCAGTTATCCGTTATCTGTTATTGGTTATCTGTTATTGGTTAATTAATAGTACACTCAAAATGACATAACTGTATTTTTGTTGTTCAGTTTTCATGTTAAAAAAGATAGTATACAATCGTTTAAAGAACTTGAAGTTTGGAAAGCATGCAGATAGTTGAGGATGGATGTGTGGCAAATGGTTAAGGCATTCCCTCCTGAAGAAAAATATCGCTTGAGTGATCAAATGATACGCTGTTCAAGATCGGCCACTGCTCAGATTGCAGAAGGGTATGGCCGGTTTTATTATTTGGAGAATGTTCATTTTTGTCGCATCTCCAGAGGTTCTTTAACTGAGTTGATCCATCATTTGTCCGTTGCCTTGGATTCTGAATATATTAGCATTCAATCACACGACAAAATTGAGGCTCAGATTATCGCCTGCATCCGAATTTTAAACGGATATATCCGATATCTGTTAAGAGCAAAAAACGGAGCAAATGAGGAAGAATCAAAAAAAGACATTACATAAGGTAAGCTGCATTTAGTGTTGAATTTTTTAGGAACCTGAATCCCAGTAAATAACCAATAACAAATAACTCCATTTCCAATGACTATAATTGAAAAAATTATCGCCAATCACTCCAACCAGTCCACCGTTAAGCCTGGCGACATAGTGGATGTGTTTATTGATGCCCGCGCTGCCCGCGACTTTGGCGGAGCCAACGTGGTGGAGAATATCCTGAACAATGGTCTGACCGTTCACGATCCGTCGAAAACATTCTTCACTTTCGACTGTAATCCGGGTGGATCAGATCAGAAATATGCTGCCAACCAGCATTTTTGTCGTCTCTTTGCCCGACAGAATGATATCCGGATATACGATATTGATGCCGGCGTCGGAACACACCTGGCCATTGACTCGGGTCTAGCTTACCCTGGAAGTACTTTTGTTTCAACTGATTCCCATGCCAATATCATGGGTGCCATTGGTGCTTTCGGGCAGGGAATGGGCGACCAGGATATAGCCGCAGCCTGGGCTAAAGGATCCGTTTGGTTTAAGGTTCCGGAATCCGTCAAACTTATTCTCAAAGGGAAACGCCCCGCCAATGTTTCGGCAAAGGATA
>JANXXZ010000008.1 GCA_025350385.1 Bacteroidales bacterium | reverse complement strand
AGGAGATTGAAATAGGTCTTGATATTACGCCACTTATTGGGGCAACCAATCCCGGAAAACCGGCCAGGTTCTTCCTGATGATCCGGGAAAACGACCCTGATCAGCAGTATGAAGGAAGTGTGGAAGCTTTTACTGTGATTGGTTACGGAAATCAGCCAGTTGAATACAATTTTAAAGATACTCCTTTCAGCCTTGTTGACAATGGCCTCATCGTGCTGTCAGTAAAAGCCACTGCGCCTTGCAGCCCTCTGATTATCGCTCCTGAGATACTGCCTGCCGCAGTTACCGGACGGCCTTTCAACCAGCAACTGCAGGTTTCGTCGGGCGATCCGCCATACACCTGGCAACTCAAAAGAAGGTATTATGAATGTAAATCATCAGGCCCGTTTATCCCCGGAAACGGCCAGAGACTGAATCCAACCAATGACACTTCAGGCATTGCTGTTTGTAAACTGCCTTTTACATTCCCTTTCTATGGAAAAACATATGATTCCATTTTCGTACACACCGATGGGTATCTTTTGTTTGAATCCATGACCGCTCCATACCCGTATTTACAGGACGAAAATCTTTACCTGAAGCAATTCCGGGCAATTGCCTGTTTCATGTCCAGCAGCCAGAACATTAACGGTCCGGATGATGGAATCTGGTTCCAGGCTGACACACAAAAAGCAGGAATTACCTGAAAGACAGGAATTCCGGGTTCCCCGGTAAATGGATATTGTAATTCTAATATTATCTTATTCCCTGATGGCCGTATTGAATATGCCTACGGAGACATCAGCCTACCTGAAGGATCCGCACCGGTTAAAGGGATATCGGACGGGGATGGTGTTAACTTCCTGTATCTCGGATCAGATGACCAATCATCTGCAAACACTCCTCAAAACACGCTTCTGTTGCCGGATGAGTTTCCGGATGGCCTGGAACTTTCCGATTCAGGTCTGCTTCATTCTGACACTCTTTCCCGGGATCTGTCCGGAGATATTTTCGTAACAGTGACAGATAAAAAACATATAATGACAGAAAAAATATATACCATAACCTCCGGGCCCATTGTAAAGGCAACCCTCTCAGCAGGAAAGTCAGTCATCGGATCACAGGGAGTAGAATATTCAATGACTATCAACCTTAAGAACAATTCACCTGACGATATGAATGAACTTCAGTTGATTCTATACCCTCTGAGTGATTCTGTTGATGTTATCGATTCCACTGCTTCGGCGGCGCAACTCCTTCATGGAACTGAAATCACTCTGGCTGATGCTTTTATATTTGACGACTCAGCCTTGATTTCAGGAGATAAAGTCATAAATTTCAGGCTAAACCTTCATTGGGGCAATCATGAAATTGATCGCATTCTTTCCTTTCATATTTATAAATCCCGGTGGATGATATCAGGACCACTGGTGAATGACCATGACAACCAGAAGCTCGACCCCGGCGAATCCTGTGGGTTGCAGTTTCGCCTCATCTGCAGCGACAACATGACGGGGACCGCCTATTCAGGAAAACTTACAAGCAATGATCCTTATATATCGGTAAATGAACCATCGCTCCAGCCTTTTGATTCAACGGGCAGCAACAGCTTCCTGCAATCTGAATGGCCCCTGCAGGTTAATTCTGCCACACCTCCCGGGCATATTGCCGCATTTACTTTAACATTAATTTCCAATAAGGGTCAAACCCTGGCTGAAGACTTTAAACTGGTAATCGGGCAACCATCCATCCTGGTAATTGACCTCGATAAGAATACTAATTCTGCCATCCATATTGCATCATCTATAAGGAATCTGAATTTGAACCCGGCTATGCACCCGGAAATCGACAGCTCACTATTCAACTACAAAACCCTGCTTTTGTGTCTTGGTACCAGGCCGAACAACCATTCGCTTACATCAGAAGAAGGGACTTACCTTGAGCAGTTTATAGCACAGGGTGGCAATGTTTACCTTGAAGGTGGATCAGCATTTGGCGGAGATATTCAGTTACCGGTTCATCAAAAATTCCGGGTTCTTGGGAAGAAACAGGCCTGGATAGTACCGGCCGACACTCTGTTGGGTGATTCTGCGTCCATAACCTCAGGTATCAAATTTGATTACAGGGGTGAACACCTGATGGCATTCAATATTGAACCATTACTTCCTGCCACAAGCGTGTTCACGGATAAGCACAGCGGGTACCATTTCACTGTTGCCAACGACTCCCTCTCATACCGCACCATTGCCTCCACGGTCGAGTTTGGAGGAATTTTCCCGTTCGACAGTCCCGGCCGTGATGAAATCATACTCAGGTACCTTAGATTTTTCGGTGTGAATACGGAATCCCTGGCTGCCAATTTTACTTCGAACAGTTATGAGACATGCATCGGTTCTCCTTTGCATTTCGAAGCATTGTGCAGCGGGAATCCATTTGCTTATCACTGGATCTTTGAAGGCGCGACTCCTGCCGAATCATACAATCCTACCGAAAATGTGAGCTGGGAAGTCCCAGGGTCCTATACAGTCAGTCTGACGGTTTCCGATTCAATATCCAGTAACAGCCTTGTAAAAGAAAATCAGGTTGTAGTGAAAAGTTGCACAGGCATTCCTGAAGAAAAGGAGTCAGTCATATTCAGAATATTCCCGAATCCTGCGAGTAAGAATATCCGGATTGGTTCCGATCTGGCTGCACTACAACTCATTCGTATTCAGCTTACTGACATTGCGGGCCGTATAATCCGGGATGCTGAAATTCTGATTCCTTCCGGAATCACTCAAACTCCGTTTGATCTTTCAGGAATCAGCCCTGGTTTGTACCTGATTAAACTAAGCAACAACACGATCAGGCAGGTGCTGAAAATTGTAATTCGCTAGAATACAATCTGTTGTTTCGGAAAATAATGCAGTTCTTTAGGAGATATAATCTCAGGTCGATTTATCAATATT
>JANXXZ010000550.1 GCA_025350385.1 Bacteroidales bacterium | reverse complement strand
CAACATAGTAGATGCACAACTTCAACAAACACCAAAAACATACGAATACTGGATAAACACGGCCACAATAATAGACGGAAGCAAAGCACAAGACGGCACCGCACTTAAAATAACATGGCCAGATAACTCAACAAACACATACGCATCAACTAACGGCCAAATACACATACTAAAACAAAACACAACCTTCTTAGAAGATAACATAACAATTATCAACGCAGACACATCATTCTACCAAGAATGGATCTTCGGACTAAAAACAGACCCAACAATTACCACAAAAGAAAAAAACTTATTCCAAAACACAAAAGAACCATCAGGAGCACCAGGAACACCATACATATTTCCAGGCCCGGCCCCTGCAAATCTTAGTGCGTTGCCAGGCACATTCGAAGTTTACTTTCTACCAAACTATGTAAAAAATTGCGAAGGCAAATTATACAACACCCGCGGCGAAGTATTTAGACGCGTGGTAAATCTAAGAGGTGGAGGATCAGATCCTTACTGGTCTAAAAAATGGCATTCATCCCTCAAGTAGCAGACACATTATTATTTTATGAAATGCAAATAAAAGACTACGATGTAACAAAACCTATAACTCCTGATCAAAGCCTCGCCCAAAAAATAGCCATGGACTCAACAGAAACCCAATTATTTTATTTGCAAGCAAACGGGAGAAAACTAATGCCCCCGTACAAACACGTAAACATTAGCACAATGACAGAAGAAGAATGGCTAATTGGCCAAAACAGGGGATTTGACCAAGTACACGTTAATCAATACTCAAGCCTGAACTATAATGGCTGCAGTTTTACTCAAGATTTTGCTTGGGGAGACTTGTACAGATTTAAAAACGGAGAAGCAGGTTATACTGATGACAGCGGCATAGCTTACCAACTTACAGAAATGGTTCAATCGTTCACACATGCAAGAGACCCTCCAGTTGGAAATTTAGGAGGATACATTGTAAATGCTGCAGGCAGCATGACCTCATTTGGGAAAGGCTTACACCTAGGACTTATTGCAAACCCGGGAACCAAATTCTGGTAAAAAAACTAAATTTTTAACCTAAAGAAGGCAAACTGCAAATACAAGCAGAAGAATTAATAGAGCACCCACTACATGTTAGCTCACCACTAACCACATAGCCCCCTGTGCACGACAAATAATTAGAGCAAGACAAACCAACAATTGGGCCATCACAAGTTTCAGGCGCAGAAACAACATTATCCCCACAATACCCAAAATACCCAAATATTTTAACATTATTTTCAGCAGTAAAATAATCAACAGTTCCATCCTCAATCATAAGGCAGCACCCAGTACTTCTTCGAGGCGCATAAGGTATAGAATCTGCAGTATAATAATATGGGAATTTACTCTCCGCATGCGGGATCCATTAATGCTTTGTAAACACCGGCTGGCTGGCTAATAGAGTAGATATTAAGAATAGAAGCTAAAGCCGGCTGGATTGGCCGGCTTTATCCCTGGTGGCAGAATGGTTGCTTACTTAATAATTACACTTGCGGTTTTTGAAACCGGTTCCCCGGTTTTTTCGCTGATCCCTGAAATTCTCAGCAGATAAATACCAGCTGGAATCCCTGAAATATCGATTGTTGAATCATCCGGGTAAACAGCTTTACACGGCACAGTTTGACCCGTGGAATTTGTAAGGAGGATCTTTACCCCGGAAATATCAGTAATATCTGCATGAATAGCTCCTGAAGAAGGATTCGGAAATACACGAATAGTTTGTTTGCCACCAGGCGACTCAGGAATACCTTCAGGAACGATGTGGTACGTTCCTGTTGAAACTCCTGATGAGATCCAGTCGGCCATACAAGCAATTGCTCTGACGACATAAGTGCCACAGGAGTCCGGAGTGAGCAGGGTTAAGGGACTCATTCCTGAAAGCGTACTGTTACAATCGGGTACAGAGCCATCGGTGGTATAGTGAATGGTTGAGCCAGGCGCAGCCAGGATAGTAAATGGTATAGCTGACACGGATATCCCGGTATCCGGGCTAAAAGCCGGGTCGGGCAAGGTGCCTGTAAGTTTTAAGGCCCAGGCATCAGAATTACCATAGTTACCTGAAACTTCTCCGTCATTTGAAAAAGTATACCCGGCAACAAAGTAACCACCGTCAGATGTCTGCTGAACCGAGCGTGCTTCTTCGTCAGAACTTCCGCCCAGGCATTTTTGCCAGGATAAATTTCCGGCGTTGTCAAGTTTTACGATCCACCCGTCGCCGCCTCCATGGTCGCCGGCTACATTTCCATTATTATTGGAATCTTCGGATCCGGCTATCAAATAACCGTCATCAGGAGTTTGATGTATGGATCTTGGCCATTCCATGCCGTTTCCGCCTAAACATTCCTGCCAGGTCATCACTCCTGTGCTGCAAAGTTTTACTACCCAAAAATCATAACCTCCGTGATTTCCTGAAACATCACCATCGTTTGATTGGGTGTATCCCAAAAGGATAAGACTGCCTTCGGAAGTTTCATCGATACAGGAACCCCCATCTTCAGCACTGCCTCCCAGGCATTCCTGCCAGAGTAAATGGCCGTTTGCATTAAGTTTTACAAGCCATAAATCCCTGTTGCCATTATTTCCAGTAACATTTCCGTCGTTGGAATCCGTGGCACCGGTGATTATATATCCTCCGTCAGTAGTCTGAATACCATAATGTCCAAAATCATCGTTGCTTCCCCCAAGGCAGTTCTGCCACAGCAGGTTCCCGGAAGCATCCAGTTTTACAACCCAGAAATCATAGGCTCCATGATTACCAGAAACATCGCCATCAGTTGAATTTGTGATTCCGGTCAGAATATAGCCGCCATCTGCTGTTTGCTGAATTTAATATGCTTCATCAGAACCGGTTCCGCCCAGGCATTTCTGCCAGATCACATTGCCTGACGTATCCAGTTTTACAACCCAGGCATCATAATCTCCATGATTCCCTGCGACATTCCCGTCATTTGAATTTGAAGAGCCGGCAACAATATAGTTACCATCCGTGGTTTGCTGAATGGCCCAGCCATAGTCCATTCCACTTCCTCCTAAACATTTCTGCCATAACGGATTTCCTTCAGCATCCAGCTTTTCAACCCAGAAATCATCACCGCCATGATAACCTGATACAGTGCCGTCATTTGACCCGGTAATCCCGCAAAGTATATATCCTCCGTCGGAAGTTTGCTGACTGGAGTATGCATAGTCGAACCCGCTTCCCCCGAAGCATTTTTGCCAGGATATATTCTGTGCATGAAGTACCGGGCCTGAGAGGCACATCAACGTAACCAGGTAAATAAAAATGGCTCGTAAAGATCTCATAGTGAATGGAATTGAATTTATAATGTAATTAGTATCAAGCAGGCAAAGAAATGTTGGAAATGAGCTTCACAAGGGCGACCAGCATCATTAGTTAGCTAAGGAATACTGTAACTTTCTGATTCTTTCCGGGGAAATACAAAGCCGTATTCTGTAAATCTATTTTCAGTTAATTTCAGGTAAAATGAAATGTTGTTATATATAAGACAATCGAAACGGGTTTTACCCTTACAAACAATTTGCTTATTTTTAAAAAATTCCTGTAAAATATTTTATATCAATGATTATCAACTATTTATCTTATGATACATTTTATAATAAAAAAAGAGATGAATTACTTTGGCTTTAAGTACATTCTGAATTGTAGCTATACACTAATGCCTGGTTTTTTCCCGGTATAAACAGATAACCTGCAATAAAGCCTGTTTTTCCTGATATACCTATTAACCTGTACCCGGGTATCCCGAACAGGTGTGAACCATCTGATAGCCAGATTCAATAAGGAACTATCCGGCTGACAATACCCGCTGTCTCAGGAATTTAAAACTTACGAGTTGCCGCGATTCTTCGTTCCATAGCCTTAACCTGAGCGTACGGAAACTCTGGAATAAGGTTATAGGCCTTGTTCTGCTGAAAATCTCGTTTTCCTTATGGCAGGCTTCAAGATAATAATTCGGGATTTTGAAACTCAGGTGATGAATATGGTGAAAACCGATATTCCCGGTAAACCATTGTAATACTTTTGGCAGTTTAAAGAAAGAACTTCCCTGCAAAGCAACGGTTTTAAAATCCCAGTTCATATCATTATCCCAGTGCACATCATCGAACTGGTGTTGCACATAAAACATGTAAACGCCTGCTACTGCGGCTATATACATTACAGGCAGCTGGATAAGCAAATAAGCTTTCCAGCCAATAGTAAGACTTAGCACTGTTGCCAACACCAGGATACCAAGGTTTGTCAGGTAAACGCTGGTACGTTCCTTACGGGTAAAATCTTTCCGGGTAAACCGGTTGGCAAACAGGAATAATAAACCGGCCCCGATCCCAAACATGATTACCGGGTTCCTGTAAACCCAGTAATAAAACTGTTTCTTTTTCGGAAGTTCCTGGTATTCCTTTACCGTCAGGGTCCATACATCGCCGACCCCACGTTTATCAAGGTTCCCGGCAGTGCGGTGATGGATCAGGTGAGCGTGATGCCAGCGTTGGTAAGGTGTAAACGCCAGTATTCCAAGCAGGTACCCGACAGTATCGCTCAGGCGTTTTGATTTAAAAAATGAGCCGTGCCCGCAATCATGAAAAATAATGAAAAGTCGGATCAGCAGCCCGGCAGCTGGAAGGATAAGTAATAAGGTGAGCCAGTAGGAAACTGATAGGCTTTCGATCATCAGGAACCACAGAATCACATAAGGAATAAAAGTGTTTGCCAGTTGCCACCAACTGCGTGACTTGCTGGGATTACGGTATTTTGCGATGATTTTAACCCAGGAGGTTTCAACCGTTTCATCTGTATGGTTTTGAACTGGCATCAGTGATTCTATTGTTTTATAAAGGTACTCGATCATTTTGAGCCTGATGAATCAGGCGTTTAATTCATGTTAAAGGTTTCCCTAAGCTGGTTGGAAATCAGAAAAAAATGCGTTAAATCAGGATAAAATCAAAGATATTTTTGCCGAATGTTGACTGAAAAAGATTTTTCTTAGCTTTGAAACAGCATTGATTCCTTAAATCCGTGCATTGTTGGTAATAATCGTATCAATGCATCAGCCGGATGAAGGCTTCGATCTTTAAACATCAGATTATTCATATGCAACTAAGCTCTTTACTTACTCTTACCCTGGATAAATTAAACAGCCAGCAGGTTACTTTAGTTCTGCAAGAAGAAAAATAACTTGCATACAGGGGCTTCCCAAATTATATCCTGTTATATGACAGTAACTTGTAAATTATCTTTTTGCACATCATACATCGTATAATTGTCTGAAAATATATCAACACACAACACAATGAACCTAAAAACCGGAATTATCATCATCATAGTGCTGCTGCTGACCTGCGGTAAGCTGTTTTCACAGGAAGCTGCAAATAACACCAATAATAAGGAAAATCGCATGGAATGGTGGCGTGAAGCCCGTTTCGGAATGTTCATTCACTGGGGTTTATATTCTGTGCCCGCGGGCGAATGGAAAGGGGAAACAGGCCATGCCGAGTGGATCCGAACCACTGCTAAAATTCCACTTGAAGAATATGATCAACTGGTCGGGCAGTTCAACCCGGTGAAATTCAATGCCGAAGAATGGGTTAAGACAGCTAAGGATGCCGGGGTAAAATACATGGTTTTGACTTCAAAGCATCACGATGGTTTCTGTCTGTTCGATTCAAAATACACCGATTTCGATATCATGTCAACGCCATTCAAGCGTGACATTCTGAAAGAACTGGCCGATGCCTGCCGAAAATACGATATGAAAATCGGCTGGTATCATTCCATCATGGACTGGCATAACCCTGATTACCTGCCCCGCCGCGATTGGGAAACCACCCGTAGCGCCGAAGGCGCAGATTTTAACCGCTATTTTGAATACCTTAAAAACCAGGTGAAGGAGATAATCACCAATTACGGTGATATTTCGGTGCTTTGGTTCGATGGTGAATGGGAAAGTACCTGGAGCCACGAATATGCCTCGAAATTGTACAGGTTCATTCGTGATCTCGATCCAAACATAATCATTAACAACCGGATTGATGTGTACAGGGACGGGATGGCCGGAATCAGCAAAAATGCAGAAGCACTGGGTGATTTTGGCACTCCGGAGCAGGAAATCCCGGAAACCGGGCTCCCCGGCACCGATTGGGAATCGTGCATGACCATGAACGACCATTGGGGATACAATAAAGCGGATAACAACTGGAAATCCTCAAAAGACCTTATCTATAACCTGGTTGATATTGCCTCAAAAGGAGGGAATTACCTGCTGAATGTCGGACCAACGGCCGAAGGAATTTTCCCACAGCCCAGCATTGACAGGTTAAAAACAATCGGGAAATGGATGAGAATGAACGGGACATCCATTTATGGTACCCAGGCCGGGCCGTTTAAAAAGCAATCCTGGGGCAAATGCACCCAAAAGGAGATTGCCGGAGGAACAAGGTTATTTCTTCAGGTATTCGACTGGCCTAAAACCGGGAAACTAACTATTGCCAGTCTTATCAATGAGCCGGTGAAGGCCTTCCTGCTTTCTGATCCGAAGGAAACCCCGCTTACTCTGGGTAAACACAACGGGAATATTGATATTTCACTCACCGGATCTGCTCCGGATTCCATATGCAGCGTAGTAGTGCTTGACATCAAGGGGAAAGCCGAAGTGCTGGATTCTCCTGAATTTGTGTATAAATACATCCCGGCTTCCGATAAAGTGGAATTCAGCCTGGCATCGGAAAATAAGAACCCCAAACTAGTCATCTATTATTCGACTGACGGGAGTGTGCCGACCGACAAAATGAATGCTTACACAAAACCGGTCCTCACGAAGCTGCCTGCCGATTTTAAGGCGGTGGTATATTTCGGGAACCGGAGATTTGGAGAAGTGACCGGGATTAAATTACCTGTTTCGTTCGGTAAAACGGTAACCTTGAAAAAGGAGCCTGCCGAAAAATACAAGGCGTTGGGGGCACAAAGCCTGACAGATGGCGTCCTTGGTTCGGTGAGGATTGCCGATGGGAACTGGCTGGGTTTCGAAGGCGATGATTTTGATGCCACCCTTGACATGGGTAAAAAGATTGGCATTCATTCCTTAATCCTTGGATACCTTGTGAGTACCAAATCATGGATTTTTGAACCAACGGAAATTAACATTGAATATTCAACGGATGGAAAGGAATTCAAACCCCTGCTGAATAAGAAGTTTAACCCGGCTATATGGAAATCGGCTGACGCGGTACGTCGTTATTCAGATGTCTTCCCGGAAGTGAATGCCCGATACATCCGTTTTGTCGCTAAAAACCGCGGACTTTGCCCTGCCGATCATCCGGGGAAAGGGGGGAAAGCCTGGGTATTTGTTGATGAGATTGAGGTGGAGTAGAAAATTTGATCGGGATTCATCCTGCTTCTGGAACTGATTACATTTCCTGTTTCAATGCCTCTTAACTGATGGAATGAATTGCCATACAGTCATTCCGTTTAGCTGTTAGATCCCTGACTGCTGATTCATCACACTGCTGTCACCTGATGATAACTCAAAGGGGATAGAATAAAAACAGTAAATTAGATATAATTATCTAGATATGTTGTTTTCAAAATCAATATTTCTATACATTTGTTACCAACCAGTTAAACCAACTTTTTACTTAACCCTGATTAACCATGGATTTTGAATTCACCGAGGAGCAGTTGATGATCCGCGATGCTGCCCGCGATTTTGCGCAGCGTGATCTCATCAGGGACGTGCTGGAACGTGATGCCGGCTCTATCTATCCCACTGAGCATGTAAAAAAACTCGCCGAACTCGGTTTCCTTGGAATGCTGGTGAGTCCGGAATATGACGGTGGCGGGATGGACACAATTTCCTATGTACTGGCCATGGAAGAAATTTCAAAGGTGGATGCATCAGTCAGCGTGATCATGAGTGTGAATAACTCCCTCGTTTGCTACGGAATTGAGGCGTATGGCACTGAAGAACAAAAGCAAAAATACCTGAAACCACTTGCCAGGGGCGAAAAAACAGGTGCGTTCCTGCTTTCGGAGCCAGAAGCCGGCTCCGACGCAACATCGCAACGGACCACAGCTGAAGATAAAGGAGATCATTATTTGTTAAACGGAACTAAAAACTGGATTACGAACGGGAATACCGCCGGAACTTACCTTGTGATTGCTCAGACTCATCCTGACAAAAAACACAAAGGAATCAACTGCCTTATTGTCGACCGGCATTCACCGGGAATTTCAGTAGGACCGCACGAAGATAAGATGGGGATGCGCAGCAGCGATACCCATTCGGTGATGTTCACGGACGTTATAGTTCCAAAAGAGAACCGCTTCGGGGAAGATGGCTTTGGCTTCACCTTCGCCATGAAAACCCTCGAAGGCGGGCGCATCGGAATTGCTTCCCAGGCGCTGGGGCTTGCATCGGGAGCGTTCGAAAGAGCCGTAAAATATGCCAAAGAGCGCAAAGCCTTCGGAACCGAAATTGCCAATCACCAGGCTATTGCATTCAAACTTGCTGATATGGCCGTAAAGATTGAAAATGCACGGAACCTTTGCCTGAAGGCAGCCTGGCTGAAGGACAACAGTAAGCCTTATGGCGTTGCCAGCGCTATGGCTAAATATTATGCCGCCGAAATCGCAATGGATGTAACTACCCAGGCAGTCCAAATCCATGGGGGTTACGGGTACGTGAAAGAATACCATGTGGAACGCCTCATGCGCGAAGCTAAACTGACCCAGATTTACGAAGGCACTTCGGAGATACAGCAGATCGTGATTTCGAGAGACATCCTTAAGTAGGACAAGGGGACAAGGGGAAGGGGGGATAAGGAGAGGGCGGGGTGGAGCGATGAGGGGAGCGATTGAGAAAGTGAGCGATTGAGAAAGTGAGCGATGGAGCGATGGCGTGAGGGAGCGGCCTGGTAATGTGTGGATATCTTTTTCCTAACCAATAACCAATAACTGATAACGAATAACCATTGAAACAGATGAAGATATTAGTTTGTATAAGTAATGTACCGGATACTACGACTAAGATAAAGCTTTCCGCCGACAGTAAGTCTGTTGACACCTCCGGCATTCAATGGGTGATCAACCCGTGGGATGAACTGGCTCTGACCAGGGCGCTGGAATTGAAGGAAACAACAGGTGGTGCCATTGAGAAAGTGACTGTGGCAACGGTAGGAACAGCTGAAGTTGAGCCTACTTTGCGGAAAGCTTTGGCTATAGGTGCCGACGATGCTTTCAGGGTCGATATTAACCCCCAGGATGCTTACCAGGTTGCTGCTGAACTTACTGGTTTAATAAAGGCAAATCCTTATGATATCATCCTGTGTGGCATTGAATCGAGCGATTATAATGGTTCTGCTGTTGGTGGGATGCTTGCTGAGTTGCTTGGCATTGCATCAGTTTCATCTGTAAGTTCTTTGTCTGTTGTCAACGGCGAAGTTCAGCTGACCCGCGAAATTGATGGTGGAAAGGAAACGATGGTTTCAAGCCTGCCTTTTACAGCAATAGTTCAAAAAGGGATTTCCCTGGAACCCCGGATTCCTTCGATGCGTGGAATAATGACTGCACGTGCCAAACCGCTGCAGGTAGTACCTTCTTTTGGCACTGAATCGCTGACTTTGATCTCAGGATTTAAACTGCCGGCTCCAAAAGCTGCCTGCCACATAGTAGATGGAGAAAACGTAAAAGATCTTATCCGCCTGTTGCATGAAGAAGCAAAGGTGATATAGAATTGCCACATATTCACAGATAAAAATCAGAAATCAAAAATCCGAAATCATTTATGTCAATCCTCGTATATATTGAAAACCGTGAAGGCAAATTCCATAAAGGAGCATTTGAACTTGTATCCTATGCTGCTCGGATTGCAAAAGATACTAACACAACAGTGGTTGCCCTGTCCATTGGCGAAATTACAAAAGAAGAGATGTCCAGGGCAGGGACTTACGGAGCTTCAAAAGTAATTACGGTAAATGTTCCCAGGCTTACAGCCCTGGATAATGCCGCCTATACATCGGTGATTGAACAAGCTGTTTCGCTGGAAGCCGCTACGGTGGTGGTACTGGCTTCGGGTTTCACCGGCAAAGCAATTGCCCCTCGCTTATCAGCTCGCCTGAAAGCCGGGCTAGTTCCAGCTGCTGTTACAGTGCCGGTTTCATACAACCCTTTTGTAATCAGGAAGAAAACTTTTAACGGGAAAGCCCTTGCTGAAATCCAGGTAAACACAGCCATAAAGATCATTACGCTGAATCCCAATTCTTTCGGTCTGCATGAAATGCCTGTATCCTCCGAAATTGTTGAATTTCAACCTGCTTTCAGCGAAAGGGATTTTGGCACAAAGGTGCTTTCGACCGATAAGCAAGTTGGTAAAGTGCTGCTGACCGAAGCGGATATCGTCGTATCGGGCGGGCGCGGAATGAAGGGCCCTGAAAACTGGGGACCTATTGAGGAGCTTGCCGGGCTTTTGGGAGCGGCCACATCCTGTTCGCGGCCAGTTGCCGATGAAGGATGGCGCTCTCACACCGAACATGTCGGGCAGACTGGTAAGGTGATCGCACCTATCCTCTATTTCGCTTTGGGAATTTCCGGGGCCATTCAGCATGTGGCCGGGGTAAGTTCTTCAAAAGTGATTGTTGCAGTGAACAAAGACCCGGAAGCCCCTATTTTCAGTGTTGCTGATTATGGAATAGTCGGAGATGTGCAAAAAGTACTGCCGGAACTTATTGATGCTGTTAAAGCTTTCAAGGCAAATGCTTAGATGAATCGCTGTCTTACCAATGATTAACAACAAATCAGAAGATCGAATACTCACCCTTCACCCAGATGGGAAAGCGGGGGTTCGCATCCTCAAATCGAGGTACGACCTGATGGTTGATACCTTAATCGGAATTTTTGCTGAATATCCCGAAATCTCCTATAAAGAAAGAAGCCGACTGACCGAAGAACGACTGAGCGGCTTGTTGGACGGCAGCATCCTCTGGCTGATGGAAACGGTAAAACTGGATTTGCTGGCCAGGGGCTTAATCGAAAAGACCTCCGATAAACCGGTAAAACTGCGGATCATATTGAAATAAAATTACCTTGCCCGCCTTTCCCTGTAATCCCGCATCAGGCTGATTGAAAAGATCATCAGACCTATCCATACCAGTCCGAAACTGGCCAGGTAAACAGCGCTGAAAGGCTCCCTGAACACCAGGAGTCCAATAATCAGTTGAAGGGTCGGTGACAGGTATTGAATGAAACCCATGGTTGAAAGCGGAATACGGGTAGCTGCCTTACCGAACCAGAAAAGAGGTATTGCCGTTACAGGTCCGCCTAAAATAAGCAGGACATCAGTAAGCCAGGAAGTATGAAGAAATATTCCGGCCCCTTGTTGGTTCACAAACCAGAGGAAATACAAAGCCATAGGGGATAATAAAAGCGTTTCGATAAGGAGTCCCGGCAAGGATTCAAGGTTGGCTTTTTTCCGGAACAATCCATATAGCGCAAAAGAAACAGCCAGGTAAAGTGAAATCCATGGCACATGACCCACATGGAAAGTGAGCCAGGTAACACCTGCCAATGCAAAAACCAATGCCAGTATCTGCAGCCTGTTCAGCCGTTCTTTGAGGAACAGCACTCCCAGCGACACATTTACCAGGGGATTGATATAATACCCAAGGCTGGCTTCTACTATGTGACTGTGATTTACTGCATAAATGTATACAAACCAGTTACTTCCGACAAGTACACCGGTAAGAAACAACAAACCAAGGATACGGGGCTGCTTCAGGTAAAGCAGGAAATGACGGTTTCGAAGTACAAAAAGCATGGCAAGCAGGAACACCACCGACCAGACGATCCGGTGTGCCAGTATCTGCTCCGAGGGAACCTGGGCCAGCATCTTCCAGTAGAGCGGAAAAATTCCCCAGGTGGTGTAACATGCCAGCGCGTAAAGTAATCCGCTTACATAGGTTTTACGCGTTTGCTGCTCAGGGGTCATACCGGAATTTTGCGCGAAGGTACATCTTTCAAAAATCCCATGTATTGATTGTGGAGAAATGAAGGAAGTGAGGCTCCGGACTTGAATTAGTATTTATTCCCGGATTTTTAACCACATAGGCACATAGTCCACATAGAGACACTATATAAGAGGTTGATTGGACTTCGACAATACTTCAGTATGACTCTGCAACACAATCTAAGAAACTCAGCGTAACTCTGCGCAACTCTGCGAGAACCTCCGCGAAACTTTGCGAGACCCCACTTTAAATTGGGAATCATGTTAAAACCGCATAATTCATTCATTAGGTTTCAATGTTTTTCCAAAAGAGATTTCTACCTTCGAAGCTTCTATTCAGCCTACCTTATACTTTACAATATGAAGCATTTTTCTTTTCCGACATGGGCTTTATTTTGCCTCAGTTTTATGACTTCCTCTGCACTTGCCCAGAAAGACCCTTATGAATCCCTGGTAAAATATGTCAATCCATTTATTGGTACCCAGGAAATGGGTCACACTTTCCCCGGTGCCTGTGTTCCTTTCGGAATGGTGCAGCTAAGTCCTGATACCGATACCATCGGTTTCCTGAACGACGGAAAATACAACCCGGGAGTTTATCGTTATTGCGCGGGTTATCAGTACCTGGATAAAACCATTGTAGGCTTCAGCCATACCCACCTCAGCGGTACAGGACATTCCGACCTGGGGGATTTCCTGGTTATGCCTACCGTAGGAAAATTAAAACTGAATCCCGGAACAGCCAGTCATCCGCGTTCAGGTTACCGTTCAGCATTCAGACATAGTACCGAAAAGGCAGAACCCGGATATTATTCGGTGATGCTCGACGATTACGGGGTAAAGGCAGAACTTACCACTTCGGCAAGGGTTGGATTTCACAAATATACCTTCCCGGCAACGGATAGCGCCCATATTATCCTCGACCTGAACCATGGAATTTATAATTATGAAGGCAAGGTCCTGTGGGCATTTGCACGCATGGAGAATGACACTTTGCTGACCGGGTACCGCATCACAAGAGGTTGGGCGAGGACTAATTACCTCTATTTTGCCATGAGTTTTTCAAAACCGGTAAAGAATTACGGATGTAAAAATGATGAAAAGGTGTTATACAACGGTTTCTGGCGGAAGTTCAACTTGCAGGATAATTTCCCCGAAATGGCCGGGAAGAACCTGAAACTGTTTTTTGATTTCAGTACGACAGCAAATGAAGCTGTTATGGTGAAATTTGCGCTTTCGGCGGTCAGTACCGAGGGAGCTCTTAAAAACCTGCAGGCCGAAATACCGGGCTGGGATTTTGACAAAACACATATAGCTGCCACGGCGCTCTGGGAGAAGGAACTTGGGAAAATCCGCATTGAGGCTCCGCAGAATGTGAAAGAGAATTTTTACACAGCCTTATACCATACTTTTATAAATCCTTCGCAGTACATGGATGTTGACGGCAGGTATCGCGGTATTGATTTTAACATCCACAAGGCCGAAGGATTTACCAATTATACCGTTTTCTCACTCTGGGATACCTACCGCGCGCTGCACCCTTTGTTCACCATCCTTCAGCCTGAACGCGCTGCTGATATGATCAATTCAATGCTGGCTCATTATTCGCAATCGGTGCATAAGTTGCTGCCTGTATGGTCACATTTTGGGAATGAGAACTGGTGTATGATTGGTTACCACGCGGTGCCGGTGATTGTGGACGCCTATATGAAGGGAATTCGTGGTTTTAATGCCGAAAAAGCCCTCGAAGCCTGCGTTTCAAGCGCTACCCATCAGAATTATGACGGCATAGGCGCTTATATGAAATACGGGTATGTCCCCCTGGATGTGAACGCGGTAGGGGCTTCCATGACCCTGGAATATGCTTACGATGATTTTTCCATTTCGCAGCTTGCGCGCGCCCTGGGGAAAACAGCTATTGAAAGTGAATTCGCAAAACGGGCGCTCAATTACCGGAACCTGTCGGATCCGTCTACCCGCTTTATCCGGGCCCGTAATAGAAACGGAAGCTGGAAAACACCTTTTGACCCAATGCATACCTCGGGTGAGGGATTTATCGAGGGGAATGCCTGGAACTATTCATTTTATGTTCCGCAGGATGTAAACGGGATGATAAAGCGAACTGGTGGGAACAAGGCATTCATCTCGCGCCTTGATTCATTGTTTACCATGGATATGCCCGATAAGTACTTTGCCGAGACAGAAGATATTACCCGCGATGGCATACTGGGAAGTTATGTGCACGGCAATGAACCCAGCCACCATGTCGCCTACCTGTATAACTGGACTTCTGAACCCTGGAAATGCCAGGCTCAGGTGCATCGGATCGTTGAGAAAATGTATGTGAATAAGCCGGATGGGCTATGCGGGAATGATGACTGCGGGCAAATGTCAGCCTGGTACGTTTTCAGTACACTGGGATTTTATCCCGTTTGCCCGGGAACCGACCAGTATGTGATTGGAAGCCCGTGTGTTAATGAGGCCAGGATAAAGCTTGACAACGGGAGTGTATTCAAGGTCAAAGCAAACAGTTTGACAAAGGAAAACATTTACATTCAATCGGTTACACTGAATGGCAAACCCTGGAATTATTCTTTTATTACTCATCCAGACATTATAAACGGCGGAGAACTGGTGTTTTCGATGGGACCGAAACCGAATAAGAAATGGGCAGTGGCCGAAAACAGCAAGCCATTTTCGATTTCTGCAAAATAATGCTCAATGGCTGACTCCAGGGACAACAGAACTCAACAAACGGCCTGGATTATATTGTGAATGAAAAATAATATTATAAGTTTACGTAAGATATTAACTCTAAAACGATTCTGAACTATGGAACAAAAAATGACCTCTACAACTTTCGAGATCTGCGGATACTCAACCGTTAAGAACCTTGGTGTGGTGCGTGGAATAATTGTCCGTTCGCGTTCTATTTTCGGTACTATCGGGGCAAGTCTGCAAACCCTGGCTGGTGGTAATATTACATTGTACACGGAGCTATGTGAAAGAACCCGTTACGACGCCTACCTAGAAATGATGGTGCATGCTGATGTGCTGGGCGCCAATGCAGTGGTGGGTGTGCGTTACGAATCCACCGAAGTGATGAGTGGTGTTACGGAAGTTATCTGTTACGGAACAGCGGTGGTGGTTGTGCCGAAGGAGGTGTAGTTCCTTTTAAAGGACAAGGGAACCGGGGGACTAGGGGAGGGCGCGATGATGTGATGGTTGGACCAGATAACTGATAACCAATAACAAATAACTTTTCCCAGCTCCTGGTGCTAAACCACCACATTCACAATCTTCATGGGCACGATAATCACCTTGCGGGGTGTTTTGCCTTCGAGCCATTTTTGGGCCTCAGGAGCTGTTAGCACTGCTTTCTCCACATCAGAGCTCATCATATCAACCGGTAATTCAAGCAGGAAACGGGTCTTGCCGTTGAATGAAACAGCGTAGGAACAGGTATTGTCGAAGGTATACTGCGGATTGTACACCGGGAAGGAAGCATTACATACACTCCCCGAATTACCCAGCAAATGCCATAATTCATCCGCAATATGAGGTGCATAGGATGAAATAAGAATTACCAGCTCCTGGAGAATTGCGCGCTTATTACATTTCAGATCAGCCAGCTCGCTGGTACAGATCATAAATGAACTTACGGCTGTATTAAACGAAAATCGCTCGATATCTTCCTGGATTTTACGGATTGTTTTATGCAACACCTTGAGTTCAGCAGCCGTTGGAACCTCCTCACTAATGCAGAAATTAAGCTGTTCGTCGTGGAAGAGTTTCCAGAATTTCCTTATGAACCGCGAAACCCCCTCAATTCCATTGGTATCCCAGGGTTTTGACTGTTCCAGCGGGCCCAGGAACATTTCATACATGCGGAGGGTATCGGCTCCGTATTTTTCAATCAGGTCGTCGGGATTTATTACGTTAAGATAAGTCTTAGACATTTTTTCGACTTCAGGAAGTAATTCTACATAATCCGCATGAAATTGAGATTTATCGTTTTCAGTAAGCTGAATTATATTATTCAATTCTAATATAGACAGTATCTCTTCTATATTTTTTAAAGTGGAAATTCTTAAATTCTTAAATTGAGTATACGCTTTCTTAATTTCATTTAAAGACTCAGCATATAACCGATTTGTTTTTAGGTCAATGAAATCTATTGGCAACCTTACTCTTTGAATTGGTGTTAAGTTTTTATCAAATAAAGACTCTAAAGCATCAATTTTGGATGGAAGAATATACCCTATTCTGTCTCCATCCTTAAACATGTTTACAACTTTTGCAACCATACTCACACCCAGTATCATCCCCTGGTTGATTAGCTTTTTAAAGGGCTCCTGGCAAACGCTGTAACCGAGGTCATATAGAAATTTATTCCAGAAACGGGCATAGATAAGGTGGCCTGTTGCATGCTCGGCACCACCAATGTACAAATCGACATTTTGCCAGTAAGAAACAGCTTCTTTCGAGAAATATTCCTTGTCATTCCTTGGATCCATATACCGCAGGTAATACCCGCTCGAACCGGCAAAACCGGGCATGGTATTGGTCTCCAGCGGGTACCCTTCGGCTGTGACCCAGTTTTTAGCCCTTGCCAGAGGAGGTTCACCGTTTTCGGTGGGCAGGTAAGCATCCACTTCAGGCAATTCGAGTGGCAGCTGATCTTCCGGAAGCATGTAAGGCATTCCATCCCTGTAATACACCGGGAAAGGTTCTCCCCAGTAACGCTGGCGACTGAAAATGGCATCGCGGAGGCGGTAATTGATTTTCCCTTTTCCAATTTCAAGATATTCAGTTTCAAGTATAATTGCACTGATTGCTTCTTTCACATTCATGCCGGTGATTAAGCCGGAATTAATCATTACACCTTCTTTTGAGTCATAGGATTCTTCCCATGTATCCGGATCAGTTGGCTCATGACCTGGCCTGTTCACTACCTGAACGACAGGCAGATTAAAATGCTTTGCAAATGCGAAATCGCGGCTGTCATGAGCCGGTACAGCCATGATGGCTCCGGTTCCATATCCCATCAGGACATAATCAGCAATCCAGATTGGAATAAGTATTCCGGTGAAGGGATTCTCAGCATAGGCTCCGGTAAATTCTCCGCTCACTTTCTTTACTTCGGTCATTCGTTCACGTTCCGAACGGTTTTTAGTCCATTTTACATAGGCCTCAACCCTATCGCGGAATTCGGGCGTTGTGATTGTTTCAACCAGCTCATGTTCCGGGGCAAGAACGAGAAAAGTTGCTCCAAAAATCGTGTCTGGTCGGGTGGTGAAGACTTCTATTTCAGTCGCGGTTGTTGCCCCACCTAAATCCTCCCCGGTGGGGAGGACTTTGCTTTTAAGAAGATTGAGAATTTCGTTAATTACTTTATCAGTGTCTTTAAAAACCTCTTCATTTTTGAATCGGATCACTTCAAAACCTAAAGATTTTAGATTGGCGGTTCTCACTTCATCATATTCTTTTTGAAAATCATGGATGGGGCCGTCAATTTCAATAATTGTCTTTTTCGACAGGCAAACAAAGTCAACTATATATCTGCCGATAATATGTTGCCTTCGGAACTTATAATTAATTTTTTTGCCTCTCAGTCTTTCCCAGATTATCTTTTCAGCTTCCGTGGAATCTTTTTTGAGTGTATGCGCGTTTTCATTTAAATACGAATATGCTGAAACATCAGCTGTCATATAACCATATCTCTTTGAAGACCTTTCCTCAACAACAGAACCCAAATCTTCTCTCGAGGTCCCCCCTCCATTGGAGGGGGTCAGGGGAACATAGGTTCCCCCTCCACCGGAGGGGGTCAGGGGGAGGCTAGTAACCTTAAACCGCATACTCCCCCCTTCGCTCCTTCCAATCCAGTTTTTCTGTATCTCTTTGAGTGAATCACTCCAGTCAATCGTATCAAAACCCTGTAACAAACGGTCAGCGTAAGCAGTAATGCGCAAAAGCCACTGCTTCATTTTTTTGCGTTCAACCGGGTGGCCGCCTCGTACGCTGAATCCTTCACTCACTTCATCGTTAGCCAGGACTGTACCGAGTGCAGGACACCAGTTCACCAGCGTATCAGCCAGGTATGCCAGCCGATAATTCATCAGGAGTTCCTGTTGTTGCTTTTCAGTCCACGACTTCAAATCATCGGCTGTAAACAGCGGTGTTCCTTCACTGCAGGCTGCATTGATCCCCGCATTTCCTTCAGTTTCGAAGGATTTCAGCAGGTTTTGAATGGAATCGGCCTTGTCGGTAGTTTTATTGTACCATGAATTGAATAGTTGAATAAAAGTCCATTGTGTCCATTTATAGTACGATGGCTCACTGGTGCGCACTTCGCGGTCCCAGTCGAATGAAAAGCCTAGTTTATCAAGCTGTTCGCGGTAGCGGGCAATATTTTTTTCAGTTGTAATTGCCGGATGGGTGCCGGTTTGAATGGCATATTGTTCGGCGGGCAACCCGTAGGCATCATAACCCATGGGATGCAGAACGTTAAATCCTTTCAGCCTTTTGTACCTCGAGTAAATATCGGAAGCGATATACCCCAGCGGATGACCTACATGCAAACCAGCACCTGAAGGATATGGAAACATATCGAGTACATAGAATTTAGGACGCGACAGATCAATTTCAGCTTTGAAAACCTTGTTCCTGCTCCAGTCCGATTGCCATTTTTTTTCAACTTCACGAAAATTGTAATCCATCCGATATGAGGTATAATGGTTTGATTATTAATATTTTACTAGTGAATTTCCTGTTTAGGAAAACCAGCGTACAAAAGTAGGGAATTGGCGGGATTATCCCATGAAACTACCTTTATAGTGCCATCATCCTGTAATTTAACATTTTCTAACGTTAATGGTTGCAAAACACTATGCCTCTTGCTGGCAAAAATTTATTAATTTCGTGTTCTCATTCCAGGGCTTACATGGCTGACGAAAAATTCAGGAACAGGCGGTTGCAGGCATCTTACATAACCAGCATAATCAGCATTATGCTGGTGCTATTTATGCTCGGATTGTTGGGCCTCATCATACTGCACGGGCGCAAGCTTTCCAACTTCGTACGCGAGAATATTTCCATTACCCTGCTCCTGAAAGAAGATGTGAATGACGACGTAGTCCTGAATTTCAGGCAGCGGCTTGCGCAAACAGGTTATGTACGGACTTCAAAGTACATTACCCGGGAAGAAGCAGCCCAGGAGCTTACCGATGACCTTGGCGAAGATTTCCTTCAATTTCTCGGGTATAATCCTTTGCCTCCGGCTATTGATATACAGCTGAAATCGGATTATGCCAATTCCGACAGCATCGCCAAAATTGAGCGACGGCTGATGGCAAATAAAATTGTGAAGGAAGTAGTTTACCAGAAATCACTCATTGATGAAGTGAATGACAATATCCGGAAGATTACCCTGGTAATTTCAGGATTCAGTTTATTATTACTGGTCATAGCTATGATATTGATCAACAACACCATTCGCTTGTCCGTTTACTCCAGGAGGTTCATCATTAAAAGTATGCAACTGGTTGGAGCAACCGAATCCTTTATCAGGAAACCTTTCATTTACCGGAGCATGCTTCATGGAATGTATGCAGGTCTTTTATCTATCGCCCTGCTTGTAGGAACCCTTTTGCTGGCCCAGCAAAAAATTCCGGAACTCATCCAGCTCCAGGATCAAGAACAATTTGGTGTATTTTTCTTGGGTATCATCCTTCTCGGAATTGTGCTCTCGGCTTTTTCTACGTTCTTTGCAGTGAAAAGATTCCTCAGGATGAAATCGGATTCGTTATATATGAATTAACCCAATTATTTTAAAACAGCATTAATCCCAAACGAATATGTTAAAAGATGTGAAGGTTGTCCCCTCAACCACACCCAAGAAGAAAATAG
>JANXXZ010000512.1 GCA_025350385.1 Bacteroidales bacterium | reverse complement strand
TGAAGGATTTAAGAATCCGGCAGGTACAAAAAACCATAAAGTACTGGCTTTTGCCCCATCTTATGAAAATATAAAAGGGGTAAAAGTTGAGGATCTGCTTCGCGGAAAAACCTACCGTGATTACCTCCTGCCTATTCCCGGAGCTCAGGTAGAGGTGAAAAATCTGAAAAAGATTTTAAGAAGTGATATATATAACGGGGAAGATGCCACAGAGGCAAACTTTAAGAAAAATGCCGGCAATTATTCCATCCTTCACCTTGCTATGCATACCATCATCAACAATAGCAACCCGCTTTATTCAAAACTTGTATTCTATCATAATAGTAGCGACACGGTTGAAGATGGGCTGCTGAACACTTCTGAACTTTTCGGGATGCAACTCAATGCAGACCTTGCAGTACTCAGTGCATGTAACACTGGCACAGGGAAGTTGGAGCGGGGCGAAGGAATCATGAGTCTTTCTCGGGGATTCTTTTACGCAGGAGTTCCGAGTATAATCATGACTTCTTGGGCTGTTGAAGATCAATCGGGGGTGAGCCTAATGAGTTCTTTTTATAAGTATTTATCCGAAGGTAAACCGAAAAACGAAGCGTTGCAATTGGCCAAACTGGATTACCTTGAATCGGCTGATCAATTAAAATCGCATCCGCATTTCTGGGCTGCCTATATGAATATCGGTGACATCAGCCCAATTCAGCACCTGAAACATCCAACTACACGATCTACTTATATCCTTATTTTCAGTATCGCAATCGTTGTGATAGCGGGGACTATTCTCTTAATCCGGAAAAAGCGTCAGAACATCGGGGTTTAAACATCTCTCCGTTTCCTTTTTTCTAATTTTGCACAAAAACAAAACCCGTGCTTCAACAATCACAATTGGAGGAAAAGCTTGGCTTTAACCTGATCAGGAATTTACTTTCGGAATACAGCCTCGGGATTCCTGGCAAAGATCTTATTTCCAGGATTTTCTTTACTGATGATTTCGATGCAATTGAACAGGAACTCTCAATCACTGACGAGTTCAGGATTATGATGCTGAGTACTCCGGGGTTTCCTTCGGACGAATATACAGACTTAAGATCTGAAATCCTCCGCTTACAAACACCCGGAACCTTTCTCCCGGCCGATTCCATGATCTTGCTTAAGATATCTTACCTTTTCTTTTCCGATTGTATCCAGTTTATCTGGGCTCTGCCTTCTGCCGACTATCCCGGATTATACAGAACAACAGAAGGCTTTTACCCCGACCAGCAAATCACTTCGGAAATCAACCGGATACTTGACGAGCAGGGCGAAGTGAGGGATAATGCTTCCCCGGCTCTGCTCAAGATCAGGAAAGACATCGCTTCACAGCAAACACAGGTCGACAAGCAGATTGCCAGGATGCTCACCCAGGCAAAGGTGGACAAACTGGTTAGCCAGGATGTGGAAATTGCCGTACGAAACGGGAGATTAGTTATTCCGGTATCTGCGACCAATAAAAGGAAACTGAAAGGTGTCATTCACGATGAGTCAGCTACCGGACAAACCGTCTATATTGAACCTACCGAGGTTTTTGAACTGAATAATGTGATCAGGGAACTTGAACTTGCTGAAAAACGGGAAATCATCCGGATTCTTGTCCAGTTTGCAGATTTTGTAAGACCTCAGATCGATGACCTTCTCCGATCATATGATTTCCTTGGCCGGATTGACTTTATCAGGGCCAAAACACTATTTGCGCTCAGTATCGGGGCATCAAAACCAATTCTTACAGATAAACAGGCATTCACCTGGCTTGAAGCAAAACACCCTTTACTCTACCTTTCGCACAGCAAACAAAAGAAGATAGTTGTGCCTCTTGATATTTCCCTGAATAAACTGAACCGGATACTGATCATCTCTGGTCCTAACGCCGGAGGTAAATCAGTCTGCCTGAAAACAGTCGGATTGCTGCAATATATGTTGCAGTGCGGCTTATTGGTTCCGATGCGGGAAACATCCGAAACCGGTATTTACAGTGATATTTTTATAGATATTGGCGATCAGCAATCCATTGAGGATGACCTGAGTACATATAGCAGTCATTTAGTAAATATTAAAAGTCTTATTGAACGGGCAGGACCGAAATCATTATTTCTGATTGATGAATTCGGGGCCGGTACAGAACCACAGTCAGGAGGAGCTATTGCCGAGGCAGTGCTGGAAACATTGAATGAAAAAAATGCGTATGGTGTAGTCACAACCCATTATGCCAATCTTAAGTTACTGGCTCAGCAGGGAAACGGGTTTGTAAACGGAGCTATGCTTTTCGACACACAGAAGATGAAACCTCTTTTCCGGTTGAAAATCGGCAAACCAGGTAGTTCCTTTGCATTTGAAATAGCAGGAAATATTGACTTTCCTAAAGAAGTCCTTGAGCATGCAGGTGAAAAACTCGGTCATGCAAAGCTGGATTTTGACCGGCAGGTGCAGGAATTGGAAACGGAACGAACAGAAATTTTATTAAAAGAGAAACAACTCAGACAGGCCGATGATATGCTCAGCGGATTGATGAGTAAATACAAACAACTCGCTGAAGAACTGGATGCCCATAAAAAAGAGATTATTGAAAAAGCCCGGCTCGAAGCTAAACAGTTGGTAGAACAATCGAACCGGATTATCGAAAAAACGGTGCGGGAAATACGCCAGAATCAGGCCGATAAAGTCAAAACCCACAAACTGCGTGAAGAATTGAAGGAGTTCTCGGAAACTATTGATAAACCTCTTTTGAGTGAACTTCCCATTGCTGCTGAGGAACCACCTGAAGAACAGGTAACTGTTAAAATTAATCCCGGGCAATTCAAAACAGGCGACCTCGTTACTGTGGAAGGTCAGCGTGAAGCAGGTGAAATAGTCGAAATATCAGGACATGAAGCGACTATAGCCTTTCGTACTGTAAAGATGCGGGTACAGCTATCAATTCTTGAACTGGTCACCAGGCCGGTAACAAAGGCTGTTGCAGGTGCAAACAGAGGATATTCCTATAATAATATGGTAAATGACATGAATGCACGGATGGCCAATTTCCGCCTAACCATTGATGTAAGAGGTCACCGGGCAGAAGAAGCATTAGGCCTGATACAAAAGTATATCGACGAATCCATTATGCTACGTGTTACCGAAGTGAGTATTTTACATGGAAAAGGAAACGGCATCCTCCGCCAGGCTATTCGGCAGTACCTTCAGAACATCCCGGAGGTAAAGCAATTCACTGATGAAAAACTGGAACAGGGTGGTTCAGGGATTACCCTTGTAAAATTGAGGTAATTTTGTCAGAACATAACCCTGTCAATTCCTGTTTAATGCTAAAATAATTAATACATGCGAAAAATAAATGCAGCGCTTCTAATTATCATTTTAATCTCTTTTACGCTATCGTCCTGTAAATCAGGTAAAAATGGTGTTTTGAACGGGAGCATCGTTACACTCACCAGCGATAATTTTAGCAGCGAAACTGCTGATGGTGTTGTAATGGTTGACTTCTGGGCTTCCTGGTGCAGGCCTTGCCGTGCAATGGCTCCGGTGATTGATGCAATTGCGGCCGAACACAAAGGGAAGATCAAGGTAGGCAAGGTGGATGTAGATGCAAACGGCGACCTGGCAAATCAATTTCATGTCCAGGGAATTCCTAATATACTGATTTTTAAGGAGGGGAAAATGGTTGAGAACCTGGTTGGAATGCAGTCGAAAGAAACGCTGGTGCAGGCTTTAAGCAAATATGTTCAGCTATAGAAATAGAAACAGAGATTTTCGAAATTTATTAATGTCGTCTCTATTGCTTATTGATCCCGGCAGGTAAGACTGGCACGAATTTTCACTGATAAACCCTCAACCACCAGGCGGTACGAATCATCAATCCAGTCAAGCAACAGTTCATCTGTAATTGATCCATCGATCATTACTGTATTCCAGCTTTTTTTATTCATATGATAACCAGGCAACACACTTGGAAAGTGTTCCCGCAATTCTAATGCTTTCTCGGGATCACATTTTACATTCATGCTGAAATCGTCTATTAAGTCAGTAAGCAGAAACATTTTCCCTGCAACTTTAAAAACGAGTGTGTTCTCATCAAAAGGAAAACTTTCCGTTACACCGGTTTTTGACAAACAATATTCACGCAGAGATACTATATCCATATGTCATAACTTTATTATCTTTACAGGCCTGAGTTGTCAGCCGTCTATTGATATTACTATCTTTCTTTACCTATCGTAACTAAAATCATCAAAAACGACTATCAACTGAAAGCCGTAAATCATTAATCAGAAACAAACAATTACCGGAAAAGTCATCCAAACTACAAAATTATTAATACTTCAACAAATCGCAAGCAGAGATGATAATGGAATATAAAACCCTGAAATAGTTACCGGACGGTATGTCGGCCAGGCTCTATTAATGCTAATTAATTTATTTATAATGAAGTTCATTTACCCAGGTTTCTCCTTAATATCTGTAAGACTGTTCTTAGTGAGGCTCATAAGCCAAATATCGCTTCTGACTTGTTGCCTGATGTTTGTCCAGGCTTCAGATTTAATGGCTGCCACCATAACGACTGAGATTGACAGTTTACAAAAGGTTTTACGAACCACCAACCAGCCCGAAGGCCGGATTCAAACGCTTTTTGCACTTGGCAAGGCATATTATGATAAGGCTGAACTTAGGAAGGCCCTGGAAACTCACCGCAAACTTCTTGAACTGATCAGCAGATCAGGCTCAAAGGCCGATTCGGCAAAAGCATTCAGAAGTACCGGGCTTGTCATGATGGAAATGTCATGGTACGATGAATCACTAAGTTACCTTATGCAGGCCCAGCAACTTTACGGTGAAATCGGAGACTCATCAAAGCAGGCTACAAGTCTTATGAATATCGGAATTGTATATGATTGCATTGGGAATTTACCAATGTCACTTTCGTATTATTACCATGCTTTGAAATATTTTCAACAAATCAATGATGAATCCGGGATAGCAAACTGTAAGCTAAATATCGGAATTGTACTCACAAAACAAAAGAAATATCAACAAGCTTGCGATTGTTTTCTTGCCTCAGCCGTTATCTATGCAAAAAAGGACAACCTTCCTTACCTTGCTGCTTCATATATTAACCTGGGTCTGGCTTACAAAAATCAAAAGAACTTTGCAATGGCCATGCATTACCTTGATAAATCCTATGCAATTTATGAAAAGCTTGATGACAGATATGATATCTGTTGTTATCATCTCAACATGGGAGAATTAATGCTGCGGATGAAAAAACCGGCTGAGGCTAAAGTTCATCTTGGTAAAGCAAAAAAGCTGGCTGAGCAGATGGGAACTAAAGATTTAATTGCCAGAGCTTATGAATTCCTGTCAGATTATTATGTTCATACGAAAAACTATGAGAGTGCCTATAAATTCCTGTTAAAATCGGGTGAGATCAAGGATAGTTTACTGAATGCGGAAACCGTCAAAAAAATCTCGCAAATTCAATTCCATTACGAAATCGCGAAACGTGAGTCGGAAAAGGTACAACTCGTCAGGCAAAACCTTCAAAAAGAACTTCAGCTTACCCAACGCACCAAAATTGTTTACTTTCTTTGCGGGCTTTTGCTGGTGATAGGAATATTGGTTCTATATCTCTTTTCATGGAACCGTCTGAAGAACAAGGCAAACAGGGAGCTTGAAATTAAAAACCACCTCATTGAATCTCAAAAGGATGAACTCATAAAACTTAACGCCTCAAAAGATAAATTTCTTTCCATTCTTGCTCATGATATCAAGAATCCTCTGAGCGCCATAATTGGTATCAGCAATATTCTCAATTCTGATTATGAATCGCTGGACGAAGAGGAAAGAAAGAGCTTCATCGTCGACATTTACACTTCATCTACCAACCTGTTTGAAATAATCAACACGCTTCTTAACTGGTCGATATCACAGAACGGAATGATCTCCCTTCAACCCAGGAACTTTAACATTGCCGGCCTTTGCCAGAATGCTATTGATAAATTATACCATATAGCCAAACTGAAGGATATCACAATGGTAAATGAAGCTGATCCGCAATTAAGCGTTTTTGCTGATGAGAACATGGTTATATCAGTAGTCCATAATTTACTTTGCAACGCGATAAAGTATTCAAATAAAGGAGGGTTGATCACAATCCGGGCGATTGACAAAAAAGGAGAACCTGAAATTTCCGTTATCGATGAAGGGATCGGTATTTCCGCCATGAACCAGAAAAAACTATTCAGGTACGACCAGGCGTTCCGGCAAAAAGGAACTACAGGCGAAATCGGGACGGGTATCGGTCTGATACTTTGCAAGGACTTTGTTGATCGTAACAGCGGACGAATATGGGTTGAAAGCGAAGAACTCAAAGGGAGTATCTTTAAATTCACCCTGCCGCCGGCTAAAAACCAGCAGGATAAGTTCCAACAACAAGTTGCGAGTGAATGAAGGGGTAACATTAACCTTTACGGCAACGCAGGTTAATAAATTCTTTTTTTTTAAAATGCGTCATACAAGCTACACTTAGCTAATAATGAGCTTGTAATGGCATTGTTTCACCAGGTTCGGATAATATGTACCCGATACCAATACCGTAATTAGTAATTATCTTTGTATTTTAGCCGGTTCAGGTCAGCTTCTACAGGCTGACAAAAGAGATTTTTAACAAAACAGATAAATATGTCGTTAAGCCAAAAATCAACTGATCTCAAACGCAGGATGCGTGAAGCTTTGCGCGGTGGGGGCGAAAAAGCCATTGAAAAGCAGAAAGCAACGGGAAAACTTACAGCACGTGAGCGGATCATTGCCTTGCTTGATCCAAAGTCGTTTCACGAATATGATCTTTTCGTTGAACATGCGGGCCGCGATTTTGACATGAGTGAAAAGTACCTTCCCGGCGACGGAGTAGTTACCGGAACGGGTACTATAAACGGGTATGCCGTTTGCGTGTTTGCCCAGGATTTTACCGTTGCTGGGGGATCTTTAGGTTATATGCATGCCAAAAAGATAACCAAGATTATGGATCATGCTATGAAACTGAAAGTTCCCCTTATCGGGATCAACGATTCAGGTGGCGCACGTATCCAGGAAGGAGTAAACTCTCTTGCTGGATATGGCGAAATCTTTTTCCGCAATACACAAGCCTCAGGTGTAATCCCTCAAATTTCAGTTATTCTTGGCCCTTGTGCCGGAGGTGCAGTTTATTCGCCGGCCCTCACCGACTTTGTATTTGTTGTGGATAAGATTTCAAAGATGTTTATTACAGGCCCGGAAGTTATCAAAACGGTGCTGGGAGAAGAAATTTCGATGGAAGAACTTGGTGGAGCCCGCGTTCAGGCTGAAATTACCGGGAATGCCCATTTCTTTGCCGAAAATGAAATAGAGTGCTTTGAACAGATCAAGCAACTATGCAGTTACATTCCCTGGAATAACACCAAAAAAGCCGATTCCTTTCCTAAAAAGCCGCCGCGCAGCCGCCAGTACAATATTGAAAAGGTATTCCCTACTAACTCACGTCAGCCATATGATGTGAAAGATGTGATCCGTGCAATGAGCGACGATTCGGACTTTTTTGAAGTTCATGATCGCTGGGCCGAGAATATCGTAGTTGGTTTTGCGAGGATGAGCGGTAATACCGTTGGGTTTGTAGCTAATCAACCCCTGGTGCTTGCTGGAGTTCTTGATGTTGATTCATCGGACAAAGCGGCACGCTTTATTCGTTACTGCGATGCCTTCAATATTCCGTTGGTTACCCTCGTTGACCTGCCTGGTTACCTTCCGGGAGTCGACCAGGAGCATGCCGGTGTTATCCGTCATGGTGCCAAGGTACTTTACGCTTACAGCGAGGCTACCGTTCCCAAAATTACAGTAATCACCCGCAAAGCATATGGCGGAGGCTATATCGCAATGTGCTCAAGCCATCTGAGGGCTGATTTTGTTTTTGCCTGGCCAACGGCTGAAATTGCCGTTATGGGCCCTGAAGGAGCCGCAAATATCATTTTCAGGAATGAGATAAAAAACGCCGAGAATCCTGATGAAATGCGCAAACTTAAGGTTAAAGAATACAAGGAAAAGTTTGCCAATCCATACGTAGCTGCTGCATACGGTTATATTGACGCTGTTATTGAGCCCGCCGAAACTCGTGACATGGTGATTCATGCCCTGCATATTTCCGCCGATAAAATTGTTGTCACTCCAACCAAAAAGCATGGAATTCCTCCATTCTGATGGGTTTACCAAATTTTTATCCTTATCAGCAGGAGGTGAAATGTGGATGCAAAACCTTATTTTCCCTTCAGCTGGTTCAACTGATTAACGCTGACATGGCCGCCAGTTGTTAATTTAATTCCTAAAAAAATTTGATTATGGAAGATAAAACAAAGGAATCAAAAACGGAAAATGAGGCAACCGAGCCAAAGGATACTGAGATTTTCCAGTCGCTCATAATTGAGGATGTTAAATATAAAACACGTCTTAACAAAAAATTTCTGACCCGGAAGCAATACGAGCCGAATGATCCGAAAAAAATCACGGCTTTTATCCCGGGAACTATCCTGACAGTTTTTGTGAAGAAAGGGAAAAGAGTAAAATCCGGTGAAAAGCTCCTCGAACTTGAAGCGATGAAGATGGTGAATACGATTTTCGCCCAATTTGATGGCGTTATCCAGGATATTAAGGTTATGCCGGGCGATCTTGTTTCAAAGAACCAATTGTTGCTGCAATACAAATAATCCCGGATTATCAGGCTGGGTTTATCAATGCAACGTTATCGCTGTTCGATTGTTCTATAAATTTCAAAATTTCAGTCTTACCGGCACCCGAAAGCGATGAAGTGATAAAAACGGGAGGAAGTTCCTCCCATTTTTTTTCCATTTCTTTCTTGAAAGCGTCGATCGTAAATTGGAGTTTATTCTTCGAAAGTTTATCAACCTTGGTAAATACAAGGCAAAACGGCAGGCCTTTCCCACCCAGCCAGTCGACAAATCGTAGATCATTCCCCTGGGGTTCATGTCGTGAATCAATCAACAGAAAAGTATAAAACAGTGAATTCCGGCTTTCAATATATTCCCGTACCATCTGGTCCCATCCCTTTCGTTTGTCTTTCGAAATACGCGCATATCCATATCCCGGAAGGTCAACCAGGTACCATTCTTCATCTACCAGGAAATAGTTAATCAGGCGTGTTTTGCCAGGATCAGCTGAAGTTCGGGCTAGATTGTGAATCCCTGTCAGCATATTAATGAGTGATGATTTACCCACATTCGACCGGCCTACAAAAGCATATTCAGGGTATTTCTCCGCCGGACAGCCAGCGAGGTTGGGGGAACTCATCGTAAAGACCACATTCTTTATTCGCATGGAGATAAATTGTGCAATGTGCTAACTGGTGTCTGACTGAATTTATCTCTCTTCAGGAACGGAAGAAATTGAATACAAGTTATACAACCGCTAATCAACTTTAGAAACGTTTATATGGCGGTCCTTTTTGAAATCGTAAATATCATCGATGGTTACCAAAATCCCGGTTTCTTCCACATCTCCAAATGGAGGATTCAGCGAGGTGCCAAAACTTAGCATTGTAGCAGAAAGACTCATATAGGCATTCACCAAAGGAGGTATATTCTCCTTCTGATGACGGACAGCCTGTATCAGCAGTTTATAGTTCTGTTCATAAGGGCCATCAGTAAACGTCGATGCCAGTTCTTCAACCGGAGTTTCCAGTAAGAGAGGAACTTTAGGATAAACCAGTTTTTCCTTATCGCCAAAATAC
>JANXXZ010000459.1 GCA_025350385.1 Bacteroidales bacterium | reverse complement strand
GTAGAGATTCATTAATCCCATAGATATATTTCCTATGTATATCAAGTAACTCAGATGAAATGGAAATTTAAATACGGGCATAGTTGTAACGGGAATTTCTGTAATGCTTTTTCCCTCTCCCAGATCCCATCTATATGGTTTTAGATTTCGATAACCTTCACTGAATTTCCCAAATAGCTCTTTGCGCGCCTTTTTTTCCTCCTTTGTGAGATCGGATTTATGGAAATAATACATCCTGGCTAAGGGACCAAGATATGTTGGCAGAGTTGATGCATCATACTGATACCCTCTGCTTTCAAGCACTTTTAACAGATCCTTGCTCCAACTGAAACCAGGACCTCTGAACCCTATAGTTCGGAATCCTGTAGCAACCTCAATTGCTTTTTCTGCTTCCTTGATTTCGTTCTCTATTTTTTCATAACTATAAGTTTGCAGCCATGACTCATGGTGATAGGAATGATTCCCCACCTCATGTCCCCGGGCTGTAATCATTTTCAAGTATTTCCGGTTTTCTTCGCGCTCCGTATCCTTCCCTACAATGAAGAAAGTAATCTTAAGTTTCAATTCGTCAAGCATATCCAACACATGGGGCACAAAAATATCGAAATACGAAGGGTACTCATCCCATCCCTCATCACCATGAATTTTCATATATGACCATTGGTTATCAAGGTCAAGGGAAACACTTGCTAATGGCTTATTTTGTCGGTTAAATTTCATCAAGTATAATTTTTATTTTTGATTCGGCAACCTGGATAGTTTCATTCACATTTAGCGTTCCGTTGAGAATCTGTGCTGAATTAATAATATAGTAATTATCGAGAGAGGTATAAATTCCAGGTAAATTCTTCGAATAGTTTAAAGAAGGTATTGCAAACACGACTCTTGCTTTGGAAACTCCCCAAAAAATAATATCTGCATCTGTAATTGAAGGATACATTTTAAATAAGGCTCCTAAGAAAATTTTACGGAGCTCCGAATCATCAAGTTCAAATAAAGGATCATCAGGGTTTATATATTTAGGAAGGTAAATCAAATGATTCCCATTGGCTTCATTTTTGTCAATGAGTGCTGTCATCTCAATGATTCCGGTAAAAGGTGGCCAATTGTCAGTAATATTTGTAACATAATAAGGAGAAATTGAATGTTTCAGGATGATTGAAGGACAAATCACGCCGAGATACCTGATTGCTGTGTGGAGTTGTTTTTCTTCTTCCGTAAGTTCCTCAACCATATTTACCGATTGCCGGGAGGAAAGGGTGGATATTATATGGTCAAAAAGTTGAGTGCTGTTATTTTCAAGAGTAACTTCAAGCTTGCCGACTACAGTTTTTTTGACTGAACGTACTGTAGAATTATAATTAATTTCCACTCCGCTTACAGCCAAATGGCTGGCAAACTGCGAATTGATTTTTTCATATCCACCAGCAACATATCCGAACATTTCCTTTTTCAGTCCGCTTTTTCTAGCTGCGTACATACGTTGAATGGTCGTCCAAATGAATGCTGCTGAAGTGCTTTTATAATTGTCGCCTAATTTGGCCTTGAGCAATGGGAGCCATATTTTTTCGAACACTCTCCTGCCCGACCAACGTGTCAGCCAATCAGCAACCAGCATGTTTTCCAGTCGTTCCCAGTTCTTAATTTTTGATGCGACAAATATTGTAAGGCCTAATCGGAATTTATCAATCAGATTTATTGGTGGGAACTTGAAGAATTCAATCAGATTTGACATGGAATGTAACTTCCCTTCAGAAAAGAAACCTGTTTTTGTTTCAACCCATCTCAACTCTTTTTCCAATCCTATTTCTTTCAAAATCTTCCTGGTATGAAAGTCCGACATAAGTATAACATGATAAAACCGGTCCCAGACAATACCATTCATATTCCAGGAACTGGCAAGTCCGCCTGTTTTTTCGGAAGATTCGAAAATTGCAACTTGATGCCCAGCCTGTTTAAGACGCATCGCCAAGGTCATTCCCAGGATTCCTCCTCCAACTATGCCCCATGATTTTTGATCAGACATGAAAGAATTATTAAAGATGAAGCTTAACCAGTATTGCTTAATTGTCACATGAAATAGACCAGATCAACTTTGCTTGATCTGATCCACAAGTAAATACTCAGTTATATCTTTATTCTGCTTGCTGCATTCACAAGAATAGAACTAAAACCATTGAATACCGGGACTTTGTCAATGGATCCCGGATCAGCAATTTCACAGCCTGTCGAACATGTCTTGGCGAGTTTCTGAACTTCTGAAAATTTTACTTTGTTAAATTCATCAAAAGCATAATTGTCGTTATAAAATCCAATCAACTGCAATAATTCAAGCGCCAATCCTTTTTCCATAGCCCGAAAACTATCAAATACAAAATCAGTAAATTCTTCATTAGCTTCATCTTTCCCACGACCTATGCCAGTGTACGAAATCCCTTTCTTAATAAAAAAGTCAGCATGATATATGTTACAGGCATCCACCAGGCCTTTGATCGACTTGTTAGTGCCTGTTATCCGCTCAAGATTATCAATGTATTCCTTGTGAGAGTTACAGATAAAAATGTAATCCGATTTATTTAATACTTTATCCAGATCCCGGGTAAAAAAGTTTTCCTGATTGAACTTGAGCAGGTTTTGATCATCGTCCTTTACATATGGATCATGCATCAAATATGAAATTCCATTATCCCTCAGGTAATTTGCCAAAGTAAGCGTAGGAGAGTTTCTGGTATCTTCGGAGTTGAAACGGTAAGCTACACCGAGTAAAGCAATTCTTTTATCCTTAAGGCTTCCTAGTGTTTTTTCTGCCTGTCTGAAAGTGAATGATGGTGATTCATCATTAATGATTCTGGAATTCAGGATCAGGCTGTCAGAGGTATCTATCCCGGTTTCAATATTCCGCCACCAAAGCAGAATACCATCCTTTGGCAGACAGTGTCCACCAACACCAAGCATTGGGATCAGTATGCCACCGCTGGGTACTGCGTTGGGGTCGTTCGTGGCTGAATCAGCCTGTGAAAGCCTGTTGTTTACTATATCCCTTACTTTGTAAAAGTCAATATTATGGTCATCACAGTAACGTACAATTTCGGTCGAAAAGGCTATCCTAACATCCCTGTAAGCATTTTCAAGCGTTTTTACTATCTCAGCGGTCAAGCTGTTTGTCGGGAAAACCTTGCCTTCAGTTACTATATGGCTATAAAGCTTCGAAATAAGTTTTGGCGTTTCAGGGTGTAGACCACCAGCCAGTTTATCTGATTTGCG
>JANXXZ010000411.1 GCA_025350385.1 Bacteroidales bacterium | reverse complement strand
AAAGATAACCCTGTACCCCCGGTAGCTGCACTTGATTCGGTGTATGTATATCCCAACCCCGTACCCAAAGACTATAACGGCCCTATTGCTATTACTAACCTGGTTTCAGAATCGAATGTAAAAATTACGGATGCTGGAGGTAACCTGGTTTGGCAAACCCAGGCCGAAGGCGGGCGGGTTATCTGGGATGGAAACGACCTGGATGGACGCAGGGTGAAAACAGGCGTATACTTCGTATTCATAACCAACGCTGATGGAAGTAAAAAGTCTGTCGCTAAATTTCTTTTCATAAACAAGTGATTCTTTCGGACACAAAAGAGGATCTTTCGTTCTAAATCTTACAAAGATGCTTATTTCCACACGGGGCGTCGTTTTATATCAAACCGATTATTCCGAAACCAGCATAATTGTAAAAATTTATACAGAACAATTCGGGTTGCAATCCTATATAGTTAAAGGCGTCAGGAAAAAAGGGGCAAGGATCAAACGGAACCTGTTTGGACCGCTTTCACTGGTTGAGCTGGTAGCCTACCGGAAGGAAACCCCCGGCTTGCAAATGATGAAGGATGTTACATGCTATCATCAGCTCAATGCGATTGCTTCCGATATTGCAAAAAGTTCAGTAGTTCTTTTCATGAATGAACTTCTGTACCGGGCCATCCCCGAAGAAATGCATGATAAAAACCTTTTTGAATTCCTTTATAATTCCATTATTCAATTAGATAAAACCAGCGAAAATGTAAGTGCTTTTCCCCTTCTCTTTGCTATACAACTGGCACATTACCTGGGATTTGAACCACATAACAACTATACTGCTGACCGGAACGTATTTGATTTGCAGGAAGGAAATTTCTGCAGACAACTCCCGGGTCACCCCAATTACCTGCTTGAACCGCTGAGCTATGCACTGTCCAGAATACTTGATACCGGGCTAAATCAAACCTTGTCCCTGGATTTCAACACCCGAAGCGCTTTGCTTGAAAAATTAATTGAATATTACAGGTTGCATATTCCCTCTCTGGGTGAACTAAAATCGCATCATATCCTTACAATTGTGTTAAGAGATTAAAGAGTATGATATTCTGTAACCGGAAGTTAATTTTATGATTCTCTTATTTGCACTACTTCATTCGTCATATAGTTGCCTTATCTTCTGTAGGAAATCCTTCATATATCTTGTTCAGAAAACAAATATTTAATCTGCAAAATCTGATATAACCTTCCTGGCATTCATTAAATCGTTTGCTAGCATTTTGGGTTTAGGGTTAACAATTTTCTTTTATTTTTAGCTGAAGTGTTGGCGTTACGATACCACCATTCACAAAACCGGCATTGAGCTTGATACCTGTATTGAAACAGGCCAACTCCAGTGGAGTTGAGCCTGTTCCTGTCAGATTCAGATCAAATTCAAACACCTTTGAGGCAATAATACTTTCATTCTTGGTATCCCATGAATAGGGCGGAGTTTTTGTGCATTGATTCACTGAATAGTTTAACTAACTAGTACAATAATCATCAGAAAATCAAATGAGAGATGTATTCTTCCTTTATTCATGGCGTTGTGGAATAGGTATTAGTGACGATGTGATTTTCCACCAAAAGGTAAAAATGCACTTACAAAAGCGGCAGAGTTATTGTCAAGAAGACCCATATCAAGGATACCTACAGTTCCGTCTCCATTAACATCCTCTGGAATGTACCCCTCGCCAAAGATTGCTGATTGGTTGTTAACAAGTCCCATGTCCAGTACTCCAATTCCTCCATCCTGGTTAACATCACCGCAGAAAATTGCGAAAACACCCGCTCCCATATCCTTCATATTGTCAGCATATGCTTTGCCGGCATTATCACTGAAATCATAGGTTATGGTGCCTGCCGCAAAGGAAATCGGGTTAGCAGTTGAGGTGACGATGCTGTTGCGGTGCCTGACATACAAGTAATAATTTCCGCTGTGAATGCCAGGAACAGTTCCTGAAAGTAAACCTGCTGTACTCAGGTTCATATTGCTCAGGGTATATACCAGCGCGCCGGTTGAAGAGTTGTGCAACTCCACATTAACCTGATCAGCGGTTGTACCTGGGAACTGATCAACCAGGTTACCCGTAATATCAAATCCTTGGGCCTTGCGCATAGTACCAGTTCCGTTATATAAGCCTTCCAAGTATACTTTCAGGTTAAGCGTTTTTGGGACAGGCATTATATCAATGAATGATGAAGCACCATCACCACATGCATTATGCCCTTTCACTTGCAATTGCCCTGCAGAAGCAGTTAAAGAAAAGTCAAGTGTAATATTTGAACCTGAACCATTAATAGTTACGCCAGTACCATTGAATGACCAGATATAATCTGTTGCATTTGCAATGTTTACTATAGAATATGCTACACCCATATCACCAGGTACAAAAATAGAAGAACCGGTGATAGGGCCTGCCCCTGCCGGAAGTGACCTGGGAGCTGCTATACCTGATCCTTCCGGACTGGCACATCCATCTGAAATTTGGAAAACGGTATAGGTCCCGGCTTCATTGACTGTTATAGAAGGAGTTATTTGATTGGTGCTCCAAAGAAGAGTTCCAATATAGCCAGAAGCTGTCAGTAAAGAAGTACCGTCACAGTTATCCATTACACTCACTACAGGTGCCGGTGGTGCTAACGGCTGGTCTCCCATGATACCCGTTGTGGCTATAGATACACAGCCACTGCCTGTAAGTTTCGCAGTGATGCTGTAACCTGCTCCTGCAGGTACTGTGAAAGGAACCGTATAGGCTGCATAGTTGATCCCGTCGGTACTGTAGGTGAGCCCTTCTGTTCCCGAAGTAATGCTGACATACCCGTTTGCATCGGCACAGGTCGGCCGGGTCTCACTCACTGCCGGTGCCGGAGGTGTAATCGGCTGAACTCCCATGGTGCCCGTTTTGGCAAGGGATACACAGCCACTGCCTGTAAGTTTCGCGGTGATGCTGTAACCTGCTCCTGCAGGTACCGTGAAAGGAACCGTATAGGTTGCATAGTTGATCCCATCGGTACTGAAGGTGAGCCCTTCTGTTCCCGAAGTAATGCTGACATACCCGTTTGCATCGGCACAGGTCGGCTGGGTCTCACTCACAGCCGGTGCCGGAGGTGTAATCGGCTGAACTCCCATGGTGCCCGTTGTGGCTATGGATACACAGC
>JANXXZ010000408.1 GCA_025350385.1 Bacteroidales bacterium | reverse complement strand
AAAGATAACTCCCGCCCCTCTCAGGATACCGCTCCAGCCAAAATGGCCCCATTCGCCCGTGTTTATGGGTATGAACGGATGCCAGTTAGGAGCCTGAACAAATGTAATTCCTATTCCAATAAACATAATGATGACGGATACTTTTACGATCACCATCAGGTTATTGAAATTGGCCGATTCCTGTATCCCGATTACCAACAAAGTAACCAGCACTACAATGATAAACATGGCCGGAAGATTCATAATGGCAGTGACATGCTCAAAGGAACTGACATTCATGGTTGCGAGGACATCCTTTGGCACTGTTGATAATGGTTTCCATCCCAGGTCCGGTAGATTATAAAGAATGGTCCCCGTAGCCGCGGTAAATTTTGTAGGGAGGTAAATCCCGAAATCCTTCAGGAAACTCACCACATATCCTGACCAGCCGACCGAAACTGTGGAGGCTGCAAACAGGTATTCGATGATAAGATCCCAGCCGATAATCCAGGCAAAGAATTCTCCGAGTGTAGCGTACCCGTAAGTATAGGCACTTCCTGCAATAGGAATCATGGATGCAAATTCAGCATAACAAAGCCCCGCAAGGGCACAGGCAAAACCGGCAATTATGAATGAAATGACGATTGCCGGACCTGCATAGGAAGCAGCGGCCTGACCAGTCAGGACAAAAATCCCCGCCCCGATGATTGCGCCAATTCCAAGGGTGGTCAGATTTAATCGGGTAAGAGATCGCTTGAGCCCTTGGGTATTATCCTGGGCTTCTTCCATGAGTTGCTTGAGAGGTTTTACTGAGAACAGTTGATTTGCCATTTGAATAAGTTTTGTCGTTAACAAGTAACCATCAATTTCAGGTTTTGCTATTCTTTAACAGTTCAATTCCAATCCTGCAAGATAAACATTTTTTATTATTGCAATAATTGTTTTTCAGTTCAAGCAAAGCCTGGCTCCGGGCAGCAGTTGAATTTTTAATTCCAAGTGTTTTCCAATGCTTCGTTATAGCATTCTCCTCCCCTTCCAGGGTTTCGAGAATTTCAATTGATCGTTCGGTGAAACTGTTATCACCCGTTCGTTTACCATAAACAAACAGGAAAGGAACTACCAGGTTAATAATTAACAGCTTTACTGCAATATCTCCAAGTCGCTTGCGGCGGAAAGGAGTTGGTTTATCGAACAGGTAATGCGTTTGCCAATAAGGGGAAGCCTCTACATCGAATAATCCGCTGTATTGCTCCATTTCTGACGTTTCGAGTATATTCATCAGCAACCCTTGAGTATAATGAATAATTGCGGCAAACTGTGATAAGCGTAGAGTCGGGAAATTACCAGGATGAAGGCGCATGAAACGCCAAACATGCCCGTCAACAGGCGTAAGGGAAAATTTTTTCTGAAGGAAGCGGTACTCTTTCTGAAGCAGTTGAGGGTATTCATCCGAAAATTCAGCCTGCAACAACCCGGCCTGACCAAAAATCATAGCTTCCAGCTGGAAAAGGTCATTTGCATGTTTCTGAAGGTAAGCGTATGGAAGGGATACTGCCAGTATTTCAAAAGCTTCATTATTCAGCTTAAAACCCATATTGCGGGCAAGCAGCCTGTAGAAAGCATGGTTCCAGTCGTTACCTGAAAGTCCAAGCACATGTTCCACCTGTGCCGCTTTTTGTTCAAGCCTTTCAACCAGGAGCCGGTCAAACCAGGAGGAACGGGTAAATTCATCCACCCAGGCTATAATACTTTCGCAGGGGATCCATAACCTGGAAGCCATAAACTGCAAATAAAGCTTCCATGCGTTCTGGTTGATCCTGCCTTCCATTTCAAGAGTTGGTAAAGCAGTTCCGTCGGGTCGGAAGATATCCTGATCATTCCTGAAGACCACATGCATTATAACATTATCATAGGCTCGGTCCAACTGGTGTTGATGCCTCTGCCAGTCAGAGGCGTTTATATGAACCTCCACATTGCCGGCCCAGATGGTATCTCCAATGCGGATCCGGGCATTAAAGAAATCGGGACCCGAATCGGTATTATGTTCTCCCGGATGAAGCACTGTGATCGGTTCGCCCGAAACCAGTCGTAAATCCGGATCGTACAGACGGAATTGCCAGACATAGTGAAGAAATTCTTCTGTCATGGTGCGGGAATGAAATTCAGTTATTGGTTATCAGTGAATTGTTATAGGTTAGTTGAATAATAGAATCAGTGAATTGTAATAATTTGAGGTATTACCGTATTTTTTCCGGATGTTAAAAATATTATTCAAATATCGGTCAGAAATGTCAGATTTCAAATACTCAGGCAAAAAAAATCACGATTTCAACGTTCTCAGTAATAAACACCTGTATGATTTTCAAGTAATTCAATTAATTTGAATGAAGATCCCAACAGATTGAGAGTTAAATGATTGAGCATCAACCTCCTTAACCTTCCATGAATCTGCACCAGTATAATTCCATCCGGTTTCAACTAATATTCAGTCCATATATGTTTACATTTGTTATTCCAATCATTGATAGATAATAATTATCATTCAAAACAACCATTGCCCTTTGACTCTATTTACAACATATCATACCATGCCGGACCGAAAAATTCTGCTCTTTATTATCCCCCTGTTTCTTCCCTTTCTTTCATATCCCCAGCTATTTTCCGAAAGCAACCTGCCTATTGTTATCATTGACACTTACGGGGTAACTATTCCCGATGATCCCAAGATTCCGGGCACAATGAAAATTATTGACAACGGGCCAGGCCAGGTAAATCATGTTACAGATCCTGGTAATGAGTACGATGGTAATATCGGAATTGAAATCCGGGGACATTTTTCTGCCTCGTTACCACAGAAACCCTATTCCATCGAAACCCGTGATGCAAACCAGCAAAGCATGAATGTTTCCATTTTCGGCTTCCCTGAAGAAAATGACTGGGTGCTCCTGGCCAATTACAACGACAAGGTCTTTATGCGAAATACCCTGGCTTTCAAATTGTTTAACGAAATGGGCAATTACGCTTCCAGGACGCGGTTCTGCGAAGTTACTGTTAATGGGGTCTATGAGGGAATTTACATTTTCGGTGAAAAGATAAAACGGGATAATGGCAGGGTAGACATTGCCAAACTTACTCCTGATGAGAACAGCG
>JANXXZ010000393.1 GCA_025350385.1 Bacteroidales bacterium | reverse complement strand
AAATTGTATCGACATAAAAGGAGCAAGGCATTTAACCGATTTGACTTCCATTTGATCCTTAATTTATATTTTGACTAATATATTTTGTAAATAACTAAATTACTGACTTTTATAAAGATAGCTACTTTGCCTCTTTTCGCGCGCGTCTATTGCTGACGCGTGCGCTAAAAGAAATCCTCAGAAGTTCAAATGTACCTGTATTTTTCAAGTCCGGCACTCAGCACCCGGCACTAATCCCTACCAGATCCACGGCAAAATCCTCCAACTCCCCTTACAATACTTCTCATACCCGCTGAAGTGTTTGACCAGCAATTTCTCCTCGTACCAGAGTTTGACCACCAGGCTAATTACCAGTATAATTATGGCAGCGAGCTTCCAGGTCGAAAACTGGGCGACAACCATCGGGATGGTAGTGAGCAGGATAGAGGCGTACATCGGGTGTCGGATCAGCCTGTAAGGACCGCGGGTAACCAGGTTTCCCTGCTCTACCGGCGAAGGGACCACATTGAAATTCCCGATCTTCATGCTGATCATGGCCCAGGCTGCTAATATTGCTGCCGCGAGTAAGGCTACAAACACCCAGGCCGGAAACTGGCTCCAGCTGGCGGTTAAAAGGATGAAAACCAGGCTCCCGAACTGAACCGCGACCAACAGATATTCGAACAGCTTATTCTTCATTGCTTTTCCTGAGGGGAATGGTTTTACTATTCTCGGCTTTCTTAAGTTCCATGACGTGAATCTCAAGGTCTTCGAGGATGGGGGCGAATTCCTTGATTGTTTTCGGAACAATGGGAATCGCTGCCTGTATGCCCTGGGTGGTGCGGAGAGTGGCTATGATGCCGTCAATATGCTCCTTGTAGGCCGAACCCTGGAGCAGCAGGAAATAATTGACCTGTCGGAGAGATGGAATCAGGTAGGTGGAGGTGTTATAATTGGCGATAAGGAAGAAGTCGGTGCGGAGGTCAGGATGATTGTATGTAAAAAAGGGATAGTTGCAAAACCGGCCTGCTTTTTCGTGGTATACGGGAATATCGTCAACGCTCATCAGGTTAATGCCGAGCGATTGATTGATATAATGCACAAGCCTGTAATCACGGCTGGTAGTAGCTATCCCTATAAGAGCACCGGCTGCTTCACCTGGGGGATCAAGACGATTCTTTTTTGCCATATTGAATACCTTTTCCAGTAAAAAGTGATCAGATTCCTTCTTTGCTATGGTAGAAATTAACAAGCCTTCGCTATTACATCCTGAATTGCATCTCTTTGCATTTTGCCCTTTGCATTTTCATCAGCCATTGGCCGCTAATTACAAGAGACAGGTCCCTCGTGGCTAGTGGCCAGTCACTATCCCCTTACTACGCAAAACTCAACTTCAGCATATTTGTTTTCCCCGAAACATAAATAGGCGTACTTGCTACATTTACAAGCAGGTCGCCGGCACTGATCAGGCCATCAGTTTTCAGCTTTTCGGTGATGGCTTTCAGTGTGCGGGTTGTCGAATGGACAATTTCATCGAAGAAAATTCCCCTGATTCCCCATACCAGGTTGAGGGTGCATAACAATTCGTGGTTGTTCGAGAAAATAAAAATATCGGGCCTTGGCCGCTGGCTGCTGATGCGAAATGCCGAATAGCCGGTATGCGACATAGCCAGGATTGCCCGGGCATTGGCTTCGCGGGCGATATTGCAGGCTGAGAACAGAATGGAATCGGAAATGATATTTTCAGGATTGGTAGGATCAACCTTATGCATTTTATTATAAATATCCTGGAACTCTTCAACCTGGCGCATAATCCTGTGCATGGTTTTGATGACTTCAACCGGGAATTGTCCCACCGATGTTTCGCCGCTGAGCATAAGTGCATCCGCCCCGTCGAGGACGGAATTGGCTACATCATTTACTTCAGCCCTGGTGGGACGGATATTAGTGATCATTCCTTCCATCATCTGCGTAGCAATAATCACCGGCTTTGAAGCCTTAATGCATTTACTGACCAGCGTTTTCTGCACCAGGGGCACCTGTTCAAGGGGTAATTCCACACCGAGATCACCTCGGGCAACCATGATTGCGTCAGCTTCGGCAATAATGGCATCCATATTGACTACCGCTTCCGGCTTCTCGATTTTGGCAATAATACGCGGACGGTTGTCTTCTTCCGCATAATGATTTATCGCCCTCCTTAGCTGGTGGATATCGCCGGCTGTTCTGACGAAAGAGAGAGCGATCCAGTTTACCCTGTTTTTAAGGGCAAACTGCAGGTCGCGAAGGTCTTTTACCGTTAACGAAGGCAATGAAACGGAGGTATTGGGAAGATTGACTCCTTTTTTGGAAGAAAGGATTCCGCCATGGATCACTTTAACGCGGACTTCTTCCACCCTGTTGGTTTCGATGACGCGGAAAAGCAGTTTTCCGTCGTCAAGCAAAATATCTTCGCCGGGATTTACATCCTTGGCAAATTCAGGATAGGTAATGTAGAGTCTGTCGGCGGTGCAGGGACATTCTTCGGTAGTGAATACCAGTTCGTGGCCATCGATCATTATCTCCTGGCCGTTTTCCATAGTGCCGATGCGGATTTTCGGACCCTGCAGATCAGCCAGGATGGCCACATGGGTCGACAGTTCCTGGTTCAGGTCCTGGATATGGTTGATCACAGCCTGGTGGTCATCGTATGAACCATGGGAAAAATTCAGGCGGAATACATCCACACCGCTCATCATGAGATTATTAAGCATTTCCTTTGAGGATGATGCCGGGCCTATGGTTGCTACGATCTTGGTTTTCATGCTTAAATGACTTTTAAGCAAATTTGAGAAATTCTTTGAAAGGTTTGCTGAATAGTTGAAAAATCTTTAGGTGAAATGTATTACTATCCGTGTATACCGGCTAATTCCGGAAGCTTACGATTTAAAGTAAATTTCGAATGAAGAGGGGGGAATAAAACGATTTGGATATTCCATTATTAAGTATTGCTTGCTTTAAGATAGGTATAAACGGGAATAAAAAGGTTGAGATTTGATTTCACAGGATTAGTTGCGGGTGCAGAACATATCGGCCAGGAGAAATATAAAAAATCAGCCTTTGGTAATATCGAGTTCGATCAGGGTCTTCATGGCCGCATTCTGTTCAGCTCCTTTAATGGAGAAATCACGCCCTTTGCCGAATGGCTGTTTATCAATTAAGATTTCTACCACATATTGCTTTGTGTAGCCATGGCCCACTTCACTCAGGGTAACGAACTCAACGCTGTGTTTTTCACGTTGCGACCATTCAATCAGCCGGCTTTTATAATTGGTATCATTGTTTTCAAGTTCTTCTAGGTCAAAATGCTGAAGTATCACCTTTTCAATAAGCACTTTGCGGGTAAACTGGTATCCTTTATCGAGGTAAATCGCTCCCATTACTGCTTCAAATGCGTCTCCCTTCATCGACTTATAGACGTTGTTTCCCTCAGAACTTACGAGTATGAGCTTATCCAGGCCAAGTTTCTGCGATAGTTTGTTCAGCGATGCGCGACTTACGATGCGTGAACGCATTTCCGTAAGGAAGCCTTCATCCTTGACTGGGAACATCTTGAAGAGGTAATCGGCCACAACAGCACTTAGAATTGCGTCGCCTAAATATTCAAGGCGTTCATTACTAATCCTGGTGCCATTATTTAATTCTTTAGCCAGGGATTTATGCCGGAAGGCAAGTTTATACAAAAAAATATTTCCTGGATAGAACCCGAAAATATTTTTTATGGATGAGTATAACTCTTTGTCTTCTGAAAGGATAACCCTGATGGGTTTGATAACGTCGAACGGGGACAAGGCTATAGTTCGAATTTCTTGAATATCACTGAAGCATTATGGCCGCCGAAACCGAAAGTATTGCTTAATGCGGCTCTTACCGGGCGTTTGGATGCAACGTTGAATATGAAATCAACATTCTGCTCAAGTTCAGGATCATCGGTAAAATGGTTGATGGTAGGAGGGACCAAATCATTTTTTATTGCCAGGATAGAAGCCACAGCTTCAGCTGCCCCGGCAGCACCCAGGAGGTGACCGGTCATGGATTTAGTGGAGTTAACGGCTATTCTTTTAGCTTGTTCGCCAAACAGACCAACAATTGCTTTTATTTCAGCAATATCGCCAAGTGGTGTGGAAGTGCCGTGTGTATTGATGTGATCAATATCTTCAATAGTCATCCCGGCATCCTCAAGGGCAAGGCGCATTGCATTTTTTGCACCCAGTCCTTCAGGATGAGGTGCAGTCATATGATAAGCGTCGGCGCTCATACCGGCCCCTGCGACTTCACAATATATTGTAGCACCGCGTGCAATGGCATGGTCAAGTTCTTCAAAAACCAGGGCAGCTCCGCCTTCACCCATCACAAAACCATCGCGGTCCTTGTCAAAAGGCCTGGATGCTGTGAGAGGATCGTCGTTACGGGTCGAAAGGGCATGCAACGAATTAAACCCGCCGATGCCTGCCTGATTAATGGTTGCTTCCGAACCGCCGGTTACAAAAACATCAGCTTTACCTATACGGATATAAGTAAATGCGTCAATTAGCGAATTTGCCGAAGATGCACAGGCAGAAACGGTGGCAAAGTTTGGACCTCGAAATCCATACTTGATGGAAATGAGTCCGGCAACAATGTCGGCAATCATCTTGGGGATCAGGAAAGGGGTAAAACGTGGGGTGCCATCACCGGTTACAAAGTTCTCAACTTCGTCGTAAAATGTTGACATTCCTCCTATTCCGGAAGCCCAGATAACACCTACCCTGTCAAGATCTACTTTCGGAATTTCGAGTCTTGAGTTGATCACTGCTTCATCAGCTGCAACCAATCCAAGCAGGGTATATGGGTCGTATTTGCGGACTTCTTTGCGGTCAAAGAAATTCAGGGGATCAAAATTCTTGATCTCGCATGCAAACAGCGACTTAAATCGGGACGCATCGAAATGCGTGATAGGACCAGCGCCACTAACCCCGGTCACCAAACTGTTCCAATACTCAGGAACTGTATTGCCTATCGGAGTTAGTGCGCCAAGGCCTGTTACTACTACTCGCCTTAACTTCATCAAACGTGATTTACTTATTTCGCGTTGTTTTCGATGTAAGCAACAGCTTCACTTACAGTACCGATCTTCTCAGCCTGATCGTCGGGAATAGCAATATTGAATTCCTTTTCGAATTCCATGATCAACTCAACGGTGTCCAGTGAATCGGCACCCAGGTCGTTGGTGAAACTTGCTTCGGGGGTAACTTCTTTTTCATCTACACCCAGCTTATCAACGATAATAGCTTTTACTCTTGTTGCAATGTCGGACATTGTTAAACGCTTTAATTGGTTTTGGGCTGCAAAGAAAATGCTTTTAACGACATAAAACAAAAATTGGAATAAATATTTTAGGATTTCGATATGTAACATTCAGTAAATGAATGTTATAATGGAATGTTAAATATTTTATATGTTTGCCCAACCCAAAAAATACACTGTCATTTCAAAGTATATATTTATGATGAGCGGTTTTTCCTTTAATTTGTAATTGGTGGCAGGATTAATTTGTTTTTAACGCCTTAGTTGAATTTTTTACATTCTTAAACTACAGGTTTAGTATGAAACCAGTTTCCCGGATTGCAATATTTGCTTCAGGTAGCGGCAGCAACGCCCAACGGATTGCTGAATACTTTGCAGGCAAAGGCATTCTCGAGATTTCGGCAATATATTGTAATAGTTCTGCATCTTATGTGTTAGAGAGAGCAAGATTATTAGGTATACAGGCAATCTTGTTCGATAGGGAGAGTTTTTATAATACTTCAGATATATTGGTTGATTTGAGGGAAAGAAAAGTGGATTGGATCGTCCTGGCAGGATTTCTCTGGTTAATTCCGGCTTACCTGTTGAAATCATTTCCAAACCGGATTATAAATATCCATCCTGCACTACTGCCCAAATACGGGGGAAAGGGCATGTACGGGGCAAAAGTTCACGAAGCGGTAATTGCCAGTCATGACACTGAAAGCGGCATAACTATCCATTATGTGAATGAACAGTACGATGAGGGTCAGGTAATTTTCCAGGCTAAATGTACCTTAACTGAAACCGATACTCCTGAATCGCTGGCTGCCAAGATTCATGAACTGGAGTATAAATACTTCCCTGTGGTGATAAGTGATCTGATAAGATCAAAAAAGAGAAGAGATACTTCTCGAAATACCATTTAAACATATTCCTTCGGCTCGATTTCACCTTTCAGTACCATCAATCCGTTCAACGCAAGTGCCCGCATTTCGTCCTCTCCCGGATAGATATACACCGGAGCAAAGCGATACACCCTTTCAATAATCATGTTTGTAATCCACTTGCTGTGGGCTACTCCTCCGGTCAGGAGTATCGCGTCTACTTGCCCTCTCAGCACCGGCACCATTGAGCCGATTGATTTGGCAACCTGGTAGGCAAGTGCTTCAAGTATAAATCTTGCTTTTTCATCCCCGTTCTGCGCTCGTTGTTCGGCATCGTAAACATTATTGGTCCCGAGGTGAGCTACAATTCCACCAGCTCCGACGACCATTTTGATAATCTCTGATTCGGCATATTGCCCGCTGAAGCAAAACCTTACAAGGTCCCCGGTTGGAAGTGTTCCACTACGCTCCGGCGAAAAGGGCCCTTCGCCATCTAGCCCCTGGTTTACATCTATAACCCTGCCTTTTTCATGGGCGCCAACAGTAATTCCACCTCCCATGTGAACAACAATTAAGTTCATGTCCTCATAGCGCTTCATAATACTTTTAGCGTGCTGACGGGCAATAGATTTTTGGTTTAGTGCATGAAAAATCGAAATTCTTTTAAATAGGGGATGACCTGAAACCCTGGCTATATCATTGAGTTCGTCCACTACAACCGGATCGGCTATGTAAGCTTTGGCATTTGGGAGAGCACTTGCAATGTCGTCAGCAATCAGCCCTCCAAGGTTACTTGCATGTTCCTTTATTGGTCGTTCGCGTAAATCATGCTTCATTGCTTCGTTAACCAGGTAAACACCAGACGAGATTGGTTTTAGCATCCCCCCACGCCCCACTACAGCCTGAATTTTGTCAAGCTGTATTTCCGCATCTTCCAGTTCTTTGTAAATGATCTCTTTACGGAAGTGAAATTGATCGGCAACATGCTCAAATTGGGCAATTTCTTCGCTTGGGTGAGTAATATTTTTTACAAAAACAGGGTTCTCATTCTGGTATACTGCAATTTTTGTTGAAGTTGACCCGGGATTTATCGCGAGAATGCGGAAATCTTCCATAGAGAGTTAACAAATTAGGCACTAATGGAAAAAAGAGATGCAGGTAGCAACGGTTGTTAAAGATAGCTATGCAAATGCAGAAAAATATTTCTTCATCAATAGTATCAGCAATGCTATTCCCATTAACTATCTCAATGCAACCATGGCTTTTATGCCATGAGAGCTGATAATGCAATAGAATAGGTCTTGGTGAGGGAACTGTCACCCCTTGAAGTCAGAACGCAGGGTACGCGGGCTCCGGCAACATAAGCAGCCAGTTCAGCCCCTGCCAGTTTTGATCCTGCTTTAAAAAACACATTCCCGGCTTCAATATTTGGGAAGAGAAGGCAATCAGCTTCCCCTGCTACTAGACCGCCAACTTTTTTTATTTCAACCGATTCCTTATCAATAGCACAGTCGAGGCTCAAAGGACCATCAATAACGCAACCCTCAATTTGTCCGCGGTCACTCATTTTTGCTAACATGGCTCCATCAACGCAAGCCGGCATTCCTGCAAGCATCTGCTCTGTCGCTGCAATAACAGCTACTTTAGGCTTTTCAACGCCAATGGCTTTAGCTGTTTTCACCATATAGTCAATCATTTTGATCTTCTGTTTGAAATCAGGAAGTGGAATGATTGCTACATCGCATACGGTAAGCAGCCTGGGGTAGGAAGGGAATTCCATAACAGTAACATGGCTGAGCACAGCACCTTCCGCACATAAGCCAATTTCTTTTTTCAAGATTGCGCGCATGTATTTATCTGTACTGAGCGAACCTTTCATCAGGAGGTTGCCCTTACCTTCATTGATTAATTTGACAGCAAGAGTGGCAGCTTTGAGTTCATTCGGTTCATGTACAATTTCAAATTTACTTACTTCAAATCCATGATCCTGGCATATCTTCCTGATACTCGTTTCATCACCTGTAAGGGTGGCATCAATAATCCCTCTTTCAACAGCGGCATGAACTGCTTCAATTGTATGTGCATCATTTGCAAATGCAACGACCAGGCGTTTTTTGGGTTTTGTTTTGAGCAGGTCAAAAATCTGTTCCAGTTTTGTAATGGTCATGTAATCCTCCGGTTTTATTATTGTGAATGAGATAACATCAGAATGTCATTAGTTATCAATAAAATACTACAGCAAAATTAGATAAATGCCTCCCATTTCCGAAAGGCATTTGATACTTTTACTGTTATTTAGAAGTCTTTTAATTAATATGTGTAGTATTTTATCATTTGTTGAATTGCGCGTTTACAGACCGGGCAGAATTCTTTGCCTGCAAAGGTATTCATTAGGCAGTCAGTTGTTGGTCGGTAGATTCCTTTTGCAACATAGCCTCCTCCTTCGTAAACTCCCAATTTTAATGGATTCTCCTTGTCTTTCGGAGTTGGTATCTGAGTGCCGGTTGGAAGCATACTTTTCCATTTCCTGTCAAAATCCTGCAGTGTGGTGAGATTATGCTCCCAGGGTTCAATATCCAGCGGATACATTTCATTGAATGAGGTTGAGCCATCATCATACTCATCCGCAAGACCGGCAAACCCATGTCCAAACTCATGAACGAATATTTTTGCTGATGATGTATTGCTATTCACTGAAGTACTGTAAAAATTGTAAATGGAACCGCCTCCATATTTATTGCTGTTCACCAGGATATAAATCTGGTCATAGGGCGCATTAGCAGCAAGGTCGCGGACACTCTTGTTATCATACGTCATGAGGTATCGTTCCGAGTTAAAAGTGTAGAATGCGGTATTAAGGATTGTCTTTTTCCAGATATCATCTGCGGGAATATCAGTCCCTGTTTCGACTGATGGTGCCAGCACAGCCCTGATGTTGAATTTCTCGCGGTTTTCGGAGTAAGGAGCATAATTAAACAATTCCTTTGAGAATTTGTCAACATCCGATTTAAACTTGACCATCTCCTCGGCCGTATAACCTTCAGGCAGGATAACAATGTCAATTTTAACCTCCGGATCCCCGGATATTAATGCGTCGTAGGTTGGAAACACCAACCGCCGTTCGGGGCTGATGAAGTAGCTGTTGACATTTACTAAATATTCGAACATTTTTTCATAAATACCTTTTTTTGAACGGCTGTAAAACTCAATCCTGACATCTTTCTTAGGGAAAGGCAGAACTAACGATTCATTAAAGCTCCGCCGGGTTTTGCGTGCTTCATCTGTACATTGCCATTCATCAAACAAGGTGCAATAGCCGTGGCTGTATATGAGGGTATTACTCGCTGCATCAAAAACCTTGAAATAGTATTCACCTTCGTTCAGGGTATCAATGAGGTAATTCCTGGATCCTCCCCAGAATGGCTCGCTTTTCAACTCATCAATTGCATACGATTCGCTTTTATAATCACCAGAATGATAGTAGTCGATCCGGAGGGTTTTTAGAAGGAACCAGTCGTTAAAGGCAGCATTGGCGGTTAAACCGGCCAACAGGATTGAAAGCAGGAGGATGTTTTTCATTTGTTTTTTCTGAGTCTGGATTTAACCGGCGAAAGTACAAAGAAACCAGCTTTTTAGGAATTGTATTTTAATAAATCTGTTTGAATACTTGTTTGAACTAAAGAATGAAATAGAGTTTATGAAACAGGATAAATTATTGATTTATAAAAGGTTGATTTAATGAATTAGGGCATTGCCAAGTTCGCAGTAACTATTCGTTCAATTATAATTCATTCCTGTAAAATTCAGCTTATAAAATGACTTAAACTTCTGTATATGAACGAATCAATAAATAAAAAATACTGACTTTGAAAGATTAGTATTCACGCTGCCGCTGTAATAATAGCCCTGATCTCCGACTGATTTTAGAGAAATTACCTTACCCGATCCTGAAATATGCATATTCACAGATGGATTTCCTTTGTAATAAACGGATCCACTTCCTGAAATGCTTACATCAAGTGTTTTCTTCGCATAAACATACAGATTTCCAGAACCTGATAAAACAGCTGCACAGCTATCCTGGTTTAGCCCGTATGCATTAATATTACCTGAACCGGATATCGCCATGTTGCTGCTGACCGATTTCCCCCATAATTCAATATTGCCGGAACCTGAAACAGTTGCTTCCAGACAATTAACATGCGAATCAGCCTTTATAGTTCCGGAACCTGATACATTTAAGCACAACCTAGGACTAATCATACTATGAGTTTGGATATATCCCGAGCCTGATACTTCGAACAGGTTGATATTTTTTGCATAAACATTAATTACGACCGGCTTACTGGGATTCAGGCAGGTATTGTTCAATGCGCGAATTTCAAGCCTGTTACCTTTAATTTCGGTAATAATATCCTTCATGAGATTCGATTCGGCCTGAACAGTAATGCTGTCCTTCTGAGAAGATTTGACGTAAACAGTAAAACCGGAGGAAAGGGAAATTTCGTTAAACCCACTCTCTATATGCCTGATCTGAGAAATGGTTTGATTATTACCGTCAGTGCACTTCTGATTATTACATGCAGGAATTAATACAAAGGAACAAGATACAAATGACAAAAGGAATATGGTTCGGTGTATACAGTTATTCATCACTTTGTAAGATTGACCAGGGTTGAATTATTCGAACCTGTAGTTGGGAATAGAATTGTTTTACAGAGAAACGGGCAGGGAAAATAGTATAAGAGGGAATAAAAGCAGCACAAGTCAGGAAATTTGCTAATTCCTAAGACGAGCAACATATTAAAAAGTTACACAGAAATGCAGATAGATGAGGTTAGTGCCCTTTCACAAGGCTATCAAAGCGCTGATTTGAATGAATTGACTGAAATGCCGGATCTGATTTGAGCCTCGTAAAATCTTTGAAGCCAAGTACAACAGCCTTATAAAGATTTTCAACTGCTTCATCAGGTTTGCCTTGTTTTATACACACAGTTGCTGCCATGTAACAATGCTCAGAATTTGAAGGATCTACCAGCCTGTATATCTCAATAAATTTTGAAGCATTTGTCAGGTCATCCTGCTTTAACGCTGAATTTGAAAGCATGTATGAATTCAAGCTCAAATAACCGAGTACCCGTTTATACATACTGGTCTCATCATTAGGGGGTTTTCGGCCACCGAGTGAATGAAGTTTTGCGGCTTCATTTAACCACCATTTTACGTCTTTTTTCTGCAGTTCACCTGAATAAGAAGATTGGAGGGAACTTTCCTTCTGAAAGAGTGCTTCCTGTGCAGCTTTTAGTCTGATGACGGCAGTATCCTTATCAAGATTGGCAATCTCTCCATCCAGGGGGGCTATATCCGTCAATCCCTGCAAATAATCCCTCATCATCACATAAACCTGTTGCTGGGCATATTTGTCACCGATTTTCCCAAGTTGTTCAGCCTTTTTGGATTTCAGGTCGATAAATGAATTAATAATATTCCGGTCGGCTGGTTTAGTTCCTTTTCGCATCCTGTCAAATGTGAGCCAGGTGAAAATATCCGGAACGACTTGTTTTGGAGGCCATTGATGAATTCCTTCAAAATCCAGGAAATGGTGGACGAAGCCTGCTTTTTCGAGGGCGTTGTTTAATTGCCTCATTTCGGTATAATTGAAATCCTGTGTTCCGGCTACAGCAAGATAACTAAAGGGTGACCTGGGTTGTTGGTTGATATTTGGCAAACCGGCTCCGCATCCTACGACACCTGCAATAGTACCCTCGGTAATGGCTGCAGCGCCGGCCACGCGCGAACCTCCTGAAAATCCAATAGCATATACTGAAGCTTCATCAATATTTAATCGTTCCTTTATATCAGCCAAAATCTTCATGAAGATAGCCGTAGTTTCGTCCATAGGCATACCGTTTTTCGAATTGTTGGAACCGGCAATGATGAAACCGGTCTTTGAAGCCTCATCCATGAAAAGATTTACAGGTAGCAGGCCATCTGCGTGCGAATCAAAACAGATAATTAGCGGCCATCTTGTATCACTTTTATATGCTGCGGGGATAAAAAGAGAATATTTTTGTAATGTATCGGCTAAACATGTAACAGAGTGGGTTATTTCGCCTGGCTTAACTTCTTTCGCCGGGTTAGAGGCATCTTTTTGTCCTGAAAAACAACCTTGTAGCAAGGTAAAAATCAGGACCGCTGACAGAATCTGAATATTTTGAATGCTCATGTTGGTGTAGGTATATAGGAGGAAGATTTAAGAAATAGCTAATGTCAGGACTTTATGCAAAAATCGTCATTTTTTGTTTTTTATCAAAATAATGTATATTTGGCGCCGGTCATTTCCCCGTTATGCATCAGAAGATCCGGTTAAGTTCAAGAAAGTTAATATTCAGAAACATCAAGGAGCGTGATTGCTTCAGGTGTATTTTTTTATATTGATCTCAATCCTCGTTTTAATGATTAATAGTACAAATAGTATCTGACATGGAATTACCTTTTGCAGAACCCTATAAAATGAAGATGGTTGAAACAATCAGGCGGAGTACCCGTACTGAATGTGAAACCTGGATTACTGAAGCAGGATATAATCTTTTCAACCTTCGTAGCGAACAAGTCTATATTGACCTGCTTACTGATTCCGGGACTGGAGCGATGAGCGACCGGCAATGGGCTGAGATTATGCTGGGTGACGAAAGTTACGCCGGGTCTTTATCCTATTTTAAACTCAAATCAGCAATTAAGGATATCTTCGGCTTTGAATATTTCCTTCCAACCCACCAGGGCAGGGCTGCTGAGAATGTACTTTTCAGCGTGCTGGTTAAAGAAGGAGACATTGTTCCCGGGAACTCTCATTTCGATACTACCAAAGGACATATCGAATTCCGGAAGGCCCATGCTGTGGACTGCACCATTGATGAAGCCTTTGACACTACAATTGAGCATCCTTTTAAGGGAAATGTTGACCTCCGGAAACTGGAAGATGTCTTAAAGAAATATCCAAGAAAGCAGATACCCTTCATAATTATTACCATTACTTGTAATTCTTCGGGAGGGCAGCCTGTTTCGCTTGAAAACCTCAGGGATGTAGGCGCACTGGCAAAAAAATAC
>JANXXZ010000315.1 GCA_025350385.1 Bacteroidales bacterium | reverse complement strand
TGGAAGAAAGTACATCGAGGGAAAAAGTACTGAAGAAAGTACGCAATGCTCTTATTTACAAAACGGATAATCCTTATGCCCAAGTTGATTTTGAGTCACCGGTTTACAAGCCGCAGGATGAATCAATGGAAGTGAACTTTGCTCAGGAATTTACCAAAGCAGGAGGGCAGTTTGCTTATTGTGAGGATGAGAACGACCTGATTACTACCCTAGCAGCAATTAGTACTGAAAACGACTGGCAGGATGTATACTGTGCTGATCCGGAACTACAGTATATACTCACACAGGCCGGCATTCCTTTTCAATCGGATGATGAAAGTTTCCACGACCTGAAAATAGGCATAACCGGTTGTGAGTTTCTTATTTCCCGCCTGGGCAGCATAGTAATTTCATCTCGCCAGGATTCAGGCCGACGTTTGAATGTCTATCCTGAAATCCATGTGGTAATAGCTTACACATGGCAAATGGTTCCTGACCTCAGGGAAGCACTTGCCGGGATTAAAGAACGCTATACCATTCGGATTCCTTCCCTTGTTTCGGTTATAACCGGTCCGAGCCGTACGGCAGATATTGAAAAAACCCTTGTTATGGGCGCCCATGGTCCCCGCGAACTCTTCGTATTCCTTACCGAAGCACCCGAACCTGGTAAAGAAGAGGATTAACAGATGCCGGCTGACTGGGTAATCATATATACAACAAATCAGGTTTTTGAAGCAGACATGGTTAAAGAAATGCTTGCTAATAACGAAATTGAGAGTGTGAGCATGAACAAACAGGATTCATCTTACCATTTTGGCGAAATCGAAATATATGTATCTACTTCCGATGCTTTCAAAGCTGCACAATTAATCTCAGAACTAAAAGGTGAATAATTTAGCAATACGCTCTTTAACCGGTGCAGGGTTTGTAATTGTAATGATTGGCTCGGCTTTGTTGGGACAAATCGTTTTTTCCGCACTTTTCCTGCTTGTTACCATTCTCGGACTTTGGGAATTTTACGGACTCGTTGAAAAGCATGGAAGCTTTCCAATGAAAATTCTATCAATCATTTCGGGAATCATACTCTTCTTAACCTTGGCCATCAGTCTTACCGGGAAAGCCCAAATTCATATCCTTTGGATTAACTTACCGGTTTTCTTTATTCTTTTCATTGCCGAATTATTCCGGAATAAGCAAACGCCTTTTGGAAATATTGCTTCCAGCCTGCTTGGGATTATTTATATCGCTTTGCCTTTGGGATTGGCTATCTATTTTTTCGATCCGGCTCATGCATCCGGTCCTCTTCATTATGGTACGCTGGTTGGATATCTCGTTATCTTATGGCTGAATGATACCGGGGCGTATTTTGTTGGATCCACTATTGGACGGCATAAATTATTTGAACGGATTTCGCCGAAAAAAACCTGGGAAGGCAGCATAGGTGGAGCTGTCATTGCATTGCTTACAGCTTACGCAGCATCCTTTATATTTATACAGCATACCCAATGGCAATGGTTGGTAATTGGCTTGTTGATAATAGTCTTCGGTTCACTAGGCGATCTCGTGGAATCAATGTTTAAAAGAAGTCTGGGTATTAAGGATTCCGGCAAGCTGTTACCAGGACATGGAGGAATTCTTGACCGATTTGATGCAGTTTTATTTTCGGTACCATTTGTCTTCATATTTTTGACACTCTTTTCATAAAACTCATTTATAAGGATATGGCCAGGATGCGCATTCACAAGGAAGGTTACCGGATAATATTAACAACCTTGCTTATCAGCCTAATGATAATTATTGCGTTAGATGCGTTTTTCCCAATTCAAACTGTTGTCCATTACCTGATATATACAATTTTAACAGTATTCTTCTTCCTGGTACTCCGTTTTTTCCGTATACCTGAGCGGACTATGATGTCGCATCCCGATGTAATCCTTTGCCCGGCAGATGGTACAATTGTGGCGATTGAAGAGGTGGAAGAAAATGAGTATTTTAAAGATAAACGGAGGCAGGTCTCAATCTTCATGTCACCAAACAATGTGCATGTTAATCTTTATCCTATCAGCGGTAAGATTGTTTATACCAACTATTGGCCGGGTTCATTCCTTGTTGCCTGGCATCCGAAATCTTCTTCCGAAAATGAAAGACATACGGTTGTGATTGAAAATAAATATCATGGCGCGGTGATGGTAAGGCAGGTTGCAGGCGCAGTAGCCCGTCGTATCGTGTGTTATGCCCGCACCAACGAACGAATCAACCAGGGGTATGAACTCGGTTTTATAAAATTTGGCAGCAGGGTGGATCTTTTCATCCCTCTGTCAGCAACTATTGCTGTAAAACTGGACGAGAAGGTTAAGGGCGGAATAACCTTGATTGGTAAGTTCTAACGATGGGTTTAACATCTCATTAACAAAATAATCAACTTCATTTCCAACAAAACCTGTTACTTTTGCGTTATAAACTTCGAATAAAAAAAACAAATCCGACCATGAAAAAAATTGCAATCATTGTTTCGCTGATGATGTTGGTAGTAGCTTTTACTATTACTACTGTTTCGGCTCAGAAAGTTACCACAACCACTAAGGCTACCACCGAGAAAGTAAGCAACGCTAAAGATGCTCCGGCTCCTGCAGCTAAAGCATGCTGTGCCGACAAAGCCAGCGCAAAGGCTGGTTGCACCGATAAATCAGGCACCAAAGCAAGTTGCTCAAAAAGTTGTTCAGCAGCCGAAAAGGCAGCTTGCAAAAAAGACGGAAATGCTACTAAGACCGAAGCAGTTCCCGTTCCTAAGGCAAAATAATGATGCTGAACTTGTCAGTTAAAAAAATCCTGCCGGTTTGGGTGGGATTTTTTTTGTCCTTTTCATAGTAATAAATGTACTCAGAGAATATCTTCAAGATTCCGCAACGCAGCTATCTCATAAGTAACCGGTTCCTGGTGCTTTAAACCGTTGTGATTGACAAAAACCTGGTCCATCCCGATTTCGCGGGCCCCGGCAACATCTACCTCAAGGTCATCACCTATCATCAGGCTGTCTTCTGCAAGAGCATTCACTTTGCTAAGCGCAAACAGGAATATATCCCGGTCAGGTTTCTTTACTCCTGCCTCTTCGCTGGTTATTACAGATTTAAAATACCTGTCGAGACCAGAGTTCTTTAATTTACCATACTGAACCTCCTCAAAACCATTGGTAATAATGTATAAAGGGTATTTCGGATAGAGATAATCCAGGATTTCCTGAGCATATGGGAAAAGATAGGTCTTGTTCGTAATTCCCTCCAAAAAACCGGATGCCATTGCTTCACCTAACTGTTTATCGTCCACCCCGAATTCACAGAGAGTATCATAGAATCGTTTAAAATTCAGATCGTCTTTCTCAATAAGCCCCTCACGGTAAAGTGACCAAAGGGCGGTATTGATTCCCACATATTTATTTCGGAATGCCTCATAACTGGAAATGCCTCTTTCTGCCAGTTTAAGTTCAATGAACAGTTCCCGTTTGGTTTCTTCGGCATTGCGCTCAAAGTCCCAGAGCGTATGATCAAGGTCGAAGAAGATATGTTTGTAGTGTTTTGTCATGCAGGCAAATTTAGGCTTTCCCCTTTCCCGCAAAAAATATTTAGACTGTTTTGTCGAAATAATCTAAAATAGTTGTATTATTGTGATATCAAATTAATATCATAATAAAATGGAAAAAGAAAAAACATCCTCACCTGTTTCAGGGTATTTCGGAGTAATCGGGTTTATTACCTTCCTTTTGGCAGGTATTCTTTTACTGGTATATTTAAACCAGCAAGTGTTCGGGATCATTGCCGGACCTGTATTCCTGGTACTTGCCTTCCTGATGACTCCAGGATTTGTGGTTGTAAATCCCAATGAATCAAGTGTTTTAACGCTTTTTGGCGCATACGTTGGAACACTCAAGAAAAATGGTTTCTACTGGATGAACCCGTTTTTCCTGAAGAAGAAGATTTCGCTGCGCGCCTGCAATCTGAACAGCGATAAGATCAAAGTGAATGACAAACTCGGGAATCCCATTATGATCGGGATTGTGCTTGTATGGAAGGTTGAAGATACCTTCAAGGCCGCTTTTGACGTGGATAACTTCACCCATTTTGTGGAAATCCAAAGTGAATCGGCGGTCCGTAAGCTTGCGGGCCATTACGCGTATGATAATTTTGACGATGAACAAACAGAAATTACCTTACGTGGCGGAGGCGAAGAAGTAAATCATATCCTGGAGAAAGAACTCTCCGAGAGACTGACTATAGCCGGCATCAGGGTTATTGAAGCAAGGATAAGCAATCTCTCGTATTCAGCTGAAATCGCTGGTGCAATGCTTAAAAGGCAGCAGGCAACAGCTGTGGTAGCAGCTCGTATGAAAATTGTCGAGGGCGCTGTAAGCATGGTTGAAATGGCACTTGAGAAACTTTCGGAAAAGAAAATTGTAGTCCTTGATGAAGAGAGGAAAGCAGCCATGGTGAGTAACCTGCTGGTTGTATTATGCTCTGATAAGGATGCTTCTCCTGTGGTGAATACC
>JANXXZ010000300.1 GCA_025350385.1 Bacteroidales bacterium | reverse complement strand
CTCAAAAAGGCATTACTCACGCTGGACGAATCAATCAAAAACAACTAGCCAAAGAGTTCGCCAAGTCCTCTTTATGGGTATATACCACAGCTTTTCACGAAACCTCTTGCATTACAGCGATGAGAGCTCAAGCCTCTGGTTGTATTCCTGTTTGTTCAAACTACGGCGCTTTGCAAGATACTGTTCAATATGGCTATAAGATTGACGGGGTTAAAGACCTTGAAGTTATGCCACAACAGACTGCTAATCAGATAGTCAATAAAGCAATCGAATTATTAAAAGACACCAAAAAACAAGATGAAATACGAAAGTCAATGATGAAATGGGCAAGATCAGAATATACTTGGACCCTTGTGGCGGATCAATGGGAAAAAGAATGGTTATAGGCGCACTTACCGTTGCTTATAGAGAAGAAACACGAATTACAGATGCAATTAAGTGCTTAGAGGGTCATATTGATCGTCATCTTGTCTTGATTTCGGAAAAACCTTGGTCTGGCAAAGAGTTACCCATGGATAAAACGGCTGAAATTGCCGAAAGTCTTGGGGCAGAGGTCGTCACCGGAGAGTGGCAGAACGAAGTTGACCAGAGGATGCTTGGATTGCAGTTATTGAAAGATTGTGATTGGGTTATCATCATTGACGCCGATGAGTATTACGAACCTAAGTCGGTTAAAAAATTAATCCAATTCGTTAAAACTGCCAATATCAACGCCTACGGTATAACTAACATGAGGACTTACTGGAAAACAAGGGATTACATTATAGAACCGCCAGAGGGAGGAGGACGGCTGGTCCTTATTCGCCCCTCTGTTGAGATAGTGACCTCTTTGTGTGTCAACGAACCATGGGGATTTTTACCAGAAGAGATCGTGATGCATCATTACTCGTATGTTCGTACAAACGGAGAGATGAAAGCGAAAGTAGCATATTTTGGAAAAATCGAGAACTTTGTCCCCAATTGGTATGAAAATATCTGGTTGAAATGGACACCTGAAATGGAAAACCTGCATCCAGTCAACCCTCAATCATTTAGAAAGGCAAAATGGAACACCAAGAATACTACGATAATTTAATTAAAGTAATTAAAAAAGTAAAACCAACTAAGGAACTAGAGATCGGTTTGGCGTGGGGAGAATCAGCTCAGGCGTTTCTTAATAACTCCGAGGGTTCTTTAATTTCAGTTGACCCCGAAGATAATATGAATATAGCGCCAGGTCTGGGAGAACGGCACACCTATATTAAAGGCTACTCACCTCAATCGTTACCGAATGATAAATTTGATTGGATTTACGTTGACGGAGCACATGACTACGGATCAGTAAAAGCAGATATTAAGGCTTGTTTACCACTTCTAAAGAAAAAAGGTTTTATGTGTTTCGACGATTATAATATGCCTGATGTCAGGAGAGCAGTTGACGAAATTACACTGAATAAGGTATCAGAAGAGGGCAACATTGTATGCTTTCAATCGTAATTCCTATTTTCTTCAATAAGTTAGAACTCTATCAAGTAATTGATAACTGTATTAATTCAGTCAAAGAATTCTATCCCGATGAAGAACTTATATTGATAGATGACTGTTCACCTCTGCCGTGTGATGACTGGCCTATTACTTATAGAAAAGACACTAATACAGGATTCACTCAGACTGTCAACGAAGGACTAAAACGAGCTACTTCGGATAAAATCGTAATAATGAATGACGATATTATCCTACAAAAAGGTGATCTCGATAAGTTTTATACTATGGAAGAAGGTATTTATTCGCCAAAAACAACCGATGAGGGTGAGGGTGATCGGTTCGGTTCTATATGGGGAATGAATCGTCAAACTTTTGAAAAAATGGGCTATCTTGATATTAATTACCCTCATTATTTTTCTGACACAGAATATTATAATCGGGCGAAAACATTAAATATTTCTATAGTTAAATGGGCTAATATTGTCGTAGATCATATAGGGAAAGCGACTTATAAAGGAATGGAACATGATCGAGATTTGGACAGAAACCTTGCCAGAGGGCTTTAGATGGTCGCCCGACAACTATCTTGGAGGTACTCCTGAATTTTATATTGAAACGGCTACCTTGCTTGCAAAAAAAGACGACGTTGTCGTTTATTACGACGGGGAAGCTACCGAATACAAAGGTGTAACATATTTACCCAGAGAATACTATCAAGCACAAGATATAGTATTAAGCTGTAATGAAAAACCACCACATCTAGGTAAAAAGAATATCTATTGGACAAATAAAGTCGGTCAAAAATCAGAGGATTATCAAGAATTTGATCATCGAATCACTTTATCTAAATACCATCAATCAATCTTCGGGGAATCTGTCATTATAGGACATGGTATTCATCCTGACCAATTTGAGGGCATACACAATAAGGTTAATAAACAATGTTTGTATTCTTCTTCGCCTGATCGTGGGGGTGAGTTTTTAAAATCAATCTTGCCGGAAGTAGAAAAAACCGGAGCTAAACTTATTTGTACTTATGATAAATCAATTTCAGAGCAAGAAATGATCGAATTGTATAAATCATCACAATTCTGGCTACATCCTTGCCAAGGAGTTGAACTGTTTTGTATCTCTGCTCTAAAAGCTCAAGCCTCTGGTTGTATTCCAATTATAATACCTAATATGGCACTTGCTGATACCGTCCAATGGGGGATTAAAACAGATTTGGAACATTATAAAGATGAACTAATAAAAGCGATTATAAGCCCTCCTAGCGTCAAACAGGTAAAACTTCCAACATGGCATGAACAAACTGACAAGCTATTTACTTTATTTTAATATCTGTTACTTCTCTATGTATGGAATCAATCGTAAAAGAAGTTTCAAGCGAACCAGTTGAAGAAAAAATCGAGGTGCATACAGACACCCCGTCATCTTCTGTTAAGGAATATGTTAAAATAGCAGATTATTTCGGTATAGATGATAGGAAGATGAGCCAAAAAGAAGAAGGATGGTTATCTGAAATCTATAATTGGTGCAAATCAGATACCGAATCAGAGATATTTAATAAGCTAGTGACTAAAAGATGTGAACTTGGTACGCCTAGACTTGGTGAATCAAGACTGTTTCAGATGTACACCTGGCTTAGACTTTCCAAAGATTATGAACTAGCCAAAGAAAATTTAACAAAATACGAAGTTGGAGGTGCATAAGGGAGTACCTTATGCCAACTTTAGCCGATTATAGGCTTTTACTCGGTAACTTAAATGGTGAAGAATCCCCCGCGAATACTACATCGAGGGATAATTTTATTAACATAACTATTGATGATGTATGGGGCAGATATCAATGGCCTTTTCGTCGTGCCACCTCAAATTTAACCTTTATAAATGGCGTTGCCACTTTACCAACTGACTTTGATATAGATGGATTTTACGACCTAAGGCTAGATGATACAAATGTTTATACCTTAATTGAAGAGTCTTACGAGGGTAATTATCATAAAAATGTTTGTTGGATTACCGGAAATACGATAAATATTAAAGAAACTAATCCTACTTTAACCCTAATTTATTGGAAAACTAACCCTGTGCTTTCTGCGCCAGGTGATCCTTGCCCTATTCCCTCAATTGTGATCGCTCGGGGCGCTTATGCACTTTTTAAAGGTGCGGAAGATGACGAATACGACACTACTAAACTTGAAAATAAATACGAAAGCGAGATTATTCAATTTAAAAAACAGATCACACGTGGAAAACTCAAAGATTCACGCTTAGTTAGTCGGACAGAACAATATGGAAGTTATATCGGGCAGGTTCAATGAAACTGCCTGTTATTCAATTTACGAACCTAGCCGGAGGATTAAATAAGTTAGTCTCTCAAGCTCGTGTTAAAGATAGTGAAAGCCCGAACCTTGAAAACATTGAGTATACCGAGGACGGCTTACCTTCAAAACGTAGAGGTTTTAAAGTCTACGGAAATCTTGTCGGAACATCAGTAAAAGGTGATGCTTCACTCTATCTAGCTGATGGTACAAAAATACATCTCAAGGTATCAGGTGGAAAATTGTATAAATACACCGGAACGTGGACAGAAATTACCGGAGTAACCTTTAATACCTCAAATAGACTCAATTTCGTTCAGGCCAATAATGCTATTTATATCTTTGATGGCCAAACCGGAATCGCTAAGTATGACGGAACAACTTTATCGTCTTTACTCGGAACGCCTGTCGCTAAAGCCGGTATTTATTATGGAAATAGGATAATTGCTTTCGGTGATCCGGCAAATCCTTCCAGGCTTTTAATGTCGGCGACGAATAATAACGATTCATTCAAAGGCTCCAGCGGCACAGCTACATCTGGTTCAACTACTACGATAGTCGATTCGACTAAGAATTGGACAGTCAATCAGTTTGCCAATTTAACAGTTAATATAACAGGCGGAACGGATACCGGACAATCAAGGGTTATACAGTCAAACACTTCTACGACTTTAACGCTATCATCGGTTTTTGGAACGGCGATTGATTCGTCTTCGGTCTATGAAATTGACGGCGGAGATACTTTAGACATCGCTAAAAATGACGGTCAGGAAATCATGGGGTTGGGTAAATTTGAAGAAA
>JANXXZ010000288.1 GCA_025350385.1 Bacteroidales bacterium | reverse complement strand
CAATAGAAGGAACAATATGGATACAATCTTCGATTTACTCCTCAAAAGGATGGTTTTAAACGATCCCGTTCGTTTATCCACAAGCCTTTCAGAGGGATAACTAAACGCCTATACCTAAAAAAGAATAAGGAAACTGAATATTTTTATCCTACCAATAGCTTAATTGACTGTTAATAATTAAGCGGATGTAATTGCCATAAGACAAACTCTATAGATATTGAGTAAGATACCAGCACTCAGTCTTTTTTAATTCCAAAAATTAAATACCCCCAATCATCTCCTCACCATCTGTTTTATTGAAGGCATACTGGTAATCCATAGGGATAATATCAATGTATTCCCGGATGCTTCCGCCTAAGAGGCAAATATCAATTATATCTCTCCCCATTTTTGACAGATGAGGCTTGTTGTATTTGGCCAGCTCTTTTTTGAAGAAATCAAAGAGGATAGCAGCCCCGGCATCATAACCATCTTCACCTACTTCCGGTTGCTTGTATACTTTCAGGAAACGGGAAGGAATTTTCGCTCCCTCGATGGTAATATAATTCAGTTCATATCCCAGCAGAGGTGAACGGGCAGGCTGGTACTGGTCAGTACGGAGTTTGGCATTCCCGCGCCGGGTAAGGTATTCGCGCATGAACAACTGCGGTTTGAATCCCACTTTCCATACGCCTATATGTTGGTTTGGAGTAAGCGTATACCTGGTACGGGGTGTATTAACAATCTGCTCAAGCAGCATATTGGCATGAGGGATCAGTTCGCCGGTTGCAAATGGCCAATAAGAACCTACTCCTTCACTTTCCATTCCAGCGCCATTGCTGATGATACTGGGGTTTCCGTATCCGCGCGGGGCCACCAGCCTCCATAACCAGGCAAGTGCAGGCGGTAACACATGGAATAATCCTATGATCCCATAGGATGGATCTTCCCTTGATGAAGGCGGGGTACGCACTCCGAAACTCCTCACATCCACCGACACTTTCCCGTTTACAACTCCCGGGACAATTTCGCGGGGGACTATAATCCGGGGATTTGTGCATTTTTTACCGGGAGCATCTTCAATATGATCCCAGATGAGTGCTGTACATTCCGGTTTGGTTTCAATATTCAGGAAAAGTAATGGTTTCCTCACCTTAATAGAAAGCTTTTCAAGAAAAGGATCATCTCCGTAATCATTTACTCCATCAACCCTGATGAACCATGAATTTTCCCCGTCAAGGATGGAAAGTTTTCCATTACCTCGTTGCAGGGAAGGATGGCACAAGGCCATATCATCGGCGACCGGGCTGAAGGTACAAAACAGGGGAATTGAAATGAGCCTTTTTTCGCCAGAAACAAGGTTTTCTCCAATCAGTACTTGTCCCTGCAGTTCACGGACAATATGTCCAAGCATCTCACTTTTCCCGCCACCGCTTGCCCCTTCATGCATAAAGGTGGTTACGTTGTCGTAAGGGCTCGTAACCTGCACCACCGAACAATGGGCGGTTATCCAGCCTTCTTTTTCACCCTTATCCAGCAGAACCCCGTACAACCCTTTCTTGGCGCTGGGTCCCGGATATAAGTTATAGGAATATACTTCATGGATTTTATCCGTACGGTTGTGGACTACAATCTGCTTGCCGTTAAAATGCGTATGGCGGAAGGTCGGGGCTACATAAACGATGCTTTCAATTTCAAAGCGTTCCGGAAGTTCATCTACCGGAAGTATTTTCTGAAGCATAGCAAGGCTCAGTGAAAAGAATGCAGCATTTGCCGGAACGATTGCTATTCCTCCCGAACCAATGCCATCGCGTCCTGCGAAGAAGAAAAACACGGATAAGTCCTGCTTTTTAAGCCAATCGAAAGTTTCGCCTTTCAGTTTTGAAAAATTGTACCCGAACTTTGCAGCAAACCGGGCTTTATCCGTTGGTTTGTCGTCAGCAATCACCATGGTATCGGGATCACGGCGGCGCATATAAGGATCGGTGAAGTTGGCCGAAACCCCGTTCTTAACCTTATGAATGATAGCTTCGGTTAAGATCCCTTTCCCGGGGATATCATAATTGACTTTGAATGTTGTATTATCATGCGAACCCATAGAGGCTTTAAAAAGCTCCTCTGTGTCATTGTATACGGTATAATTCCTGCATTCATCAAGGAGGTTTTGAATATCAGGTGGTAAACTGATTCTTTTATTTGTTAGCTTTACTACTAAGTCTTTCATTTGCAATGAGTTATAAATTTTTGTAATTTTGATGCAAAGATAGGTACATTTTCAGGAAGAAAAGTTCCCTTCTCAAAGTAGCTGCCAACCTTTGAACTACGGAAATACCTATCCCTTGTTTTACTAAAAAAAACAAAAGCATACTAAGGATTGTTTTAGGAAAACAAATTATAACAACCTCGCGTTGATGACGATTTGATTTTTCAAGTTAAGATTATCTGGTTCTAACTTAAAACCTAAAAATCATGAGTAAAAAAGTAACTATCCTGTCCATTGATGGCGGTGGTATCCGGGGAATACTGCCGGGTGTAATTCTTGCGTATATCGAAAAGCGCCTTCGCGAGCGTGAAGGTGACCTGGTTCGCCTGAGTGATTATTTCGATTTGGTTGCCGGCACCAGCACCGGCGGTATCCTTTCACTTATCTATCTCGCCCCGGATGAAACCGGACGGCCAAAATTTTCAGCCCAGGAAGCAGTCGACCTTTATTTGAACCATGGTCATGAAATCTTTGATGTTTCATTATGGCAAAAGATACATTCCGGAGGAGGTTTACTTGATGAGAAATACCAGGCAACCGCTCTTGAAAAAAAACTGAACGATTACTTTGGTAAAATGACGCTCAGTCAATTGTTGAAGCCCTGCATCATAACTTCGTATGAAATTTTCAACAGGAAAACTGTCTTCTTTAACAAAGTTGATGCTGTTGGAAACAATTTGAATGACTTCTATGTAAAAGATATAGGCAGGGCTACCTCTGCTGCGCCCACTTATTTTGAGACAGCCAGTATCAAGTCGTTGTACGGCACACCCTATTACCTGATCGACGGGGGCGTTTTTGCGAACAATCCTGCCATGTGCGCTTATGCCGAAGCCCGAACCCTCGATTTTGGGACGGCCTTGAACCATCCAGGGAAAGTGGATAAGCCCAATGCCAAAGACATGGTTATTATTTCTATCGGGACAGGCTCAACCGGGAAACCCTACAATTATGACCAGGCAAAAAACTGGGGCGCAGCCGGCTGGATTCTGCCCCTTATTGACATCCTGATGGCAGGCAACTCCGAAACTGTGGATTACCAGCTCAGGCAAATGTTCAAGACCATAAAGCCACCGGATCAACCTGATTATTATCGCCTGGAACCCAAACGTGAGCCTGCGGATTCGGCCATGGACAATGCCTCCCCCGAAAATATGGGACACCTTCGCGAAGCAGGACTGCGTTATGTTTCAGATAATGCGGATCAGCTGGAAAATATCGTCGGTTTGCTGATAGCAAATAAATAGGTTTCGGATTTCAATCTGTTATCTGCTACTGGTTATTTGTTATTCGTTAAACGTATGCTGCTTTTTGCAATTTGCA
>JANXXZ010000279.1 GCA_025350385.1 Bacteroidales bacterium | reverse complement strand
CGACTCAGGTAAAATAAATCGCCGGTTATCTGATCTGTCAAGAAAGCCAATGATGCCATCAAATGTAGAATTCTGTCTTTTTAAGAACAAAAAACAACCGTAAACTTTTAATTGAGTCTTAGAACCATTGCAACTCAAAATTCCCTCATAAATCAGGGCAGGTTCCTCTTTTATGTTTTCAAGTGTTATACGCAGGTTCCCGTTATTGGGCTCAGAGAGGAGATTCAATCCAATAATATCAGTACTTTTAACATTATACCAGGAGCAGAAGCGGTGGTTGCAATCCAGCATATTCCCTTCATTATCAAGATAAATATAAGCTGCTTCGAGCAGGTTACAATCAAATCGCTCGTCAAGGCTCTCCAGTGACATCCCTGTAAATAAATCCACCTGATGTTTCATCGCTCCCGAATAAAATAATTAAATCTGCGTGTTGGCGCTAATAAGCGAATCTTCAATAATGATTATTCTCACAGATTATACCTTTGAGAACAGATTAATCAAGCCAGTAAAAAAAAAGTCCTACAAGTTCACATGAATGCCAGAATAAATATACGGCATATTTTCGTGTAAAAATACAAAAACCTGCTTCTTATCTATTGCTCCTAAGCCATATTTTACTGCCTTTTCAGGTCACTTGGTTGGTTTATTCACGTAAAGCACAATTAATACACTGATTTATAACGCATTAACATATAATTGAATGCAATTGTGATCCGGTAGTTTTTTAATAATTTTGAAATTATAATTTCTAAATAAAATAGTCATGAGAAAATTTTCAAAACAGCTGAAAAAGCTATCTTGGCGCATTCTATCTGACCCTTTGAAATTCTAATAATACACAAATGAAAAAGATCATTTTTACTGAAAATGCACCTCGTGCTATTGGACCTTACAGCCAGGCAGTTGAGATAAACGGAATGTTGTTTGTATCTGGCCAGGTTCCTATTGATCCGGCAACCGGGAAGCTAGTAGAAGGAGGAATTAAAGAACAAACCGAACAGGTGTTGAAAAATGTCGGGGCTATCCTGAAAGCCGCCGGCTATACCTTTGACGATGTCATAAAATCGACCTGCCTGCTCAGCGATATGGCCTATTTTACTGAGATGAATGAAATTTACGGGGCATGCTATCCCGAGAACAGTCCAGCCCGTGCAGCCTATGGTGTGGCCCGGCTGCCGTTGGGAGCTATGATTGAAATTGAGACCATTGCTGCCAGATAACCATTAAAATACATCCTCAAAAGAAATGAATAAGGTGCGGGAAAACCCGTCAACTTATCTGTATCATCCCATAAAGTACCTTTACTTAACCTATTGAAAATGAAAATCCGAATTTTGATCCTGATCCTTTTATCATCTCAGCTTGTTCGCGCCGGAGAGGGCATGTGGTTACCCATCCTGTTGGGTCAGTTAAATGAGAAAGAGATGCGGGGGATGGGAATGCGTATTTCGGCCGAGGACATATACAGTATCAACAACTCAAGCCTGAAGGATGCAGTCATGCTTTTCGGGGGCGGATGCACTGCGGAACTCGTCTCTGACCAGGGATTAATACTTACTAACCACCATTGCGGGTACAGTAATATTCAGCGGCACAGTTCACTCGATCATGATTACCTTACAGATGGGTTCTGGTCGCAATCATTGGCTGAGGAACTGCCAAATCCCGGACTTAGTGTCACCTTCCTGGTGAGTATGAAGGAAGTAACAACCGAAGTTCTTGCAGGAGTTATACCCAACATGACCGAAGCACAAAGGGATGCCTTTATCAAGTCAAATTCGGATGTATTGAACAAGGAGGCCGTAAAAGGAACCCATTATAAAGCCACAGTAAAATCCTTTTACAGCGGGAACCAGTTTTACCTCTTCCTCATGGAAACCTTTACTGATGTAAGGCTGGTTGGGGCTCCGCCTTCAAACATCGGGAAATTTGGCGGTGATACAGATAACTGGATGTGGCCAAGACATACCGGTGATTTCTCCGTTTTCAGGATTTACTCTAATAAAAGCAATGAACCTGCTGACTACTCAAAAGAGAATGTGCCTTATCGTCCCAAAAAACATTTCACTATTTCACTGAAAGGTTTGAATGAAGGAGATTTTACTTTCGTTTACGGTTTCCCGGGCACCACCCAGGAATACCTGCCTTCGTATGCCGTGGAGATGGCTGCGAACGCACGTAATCCCATCGCCATCAATATGCGTCAGCAAAGGCTCAGTATTATTGATAAAGGAATGGAATCGGACCGCCTTATCCGAATTCAGTACTCAGCCAAAGCAGCCGGGATAGCTAACTTCTGGAAAAAAATGATCGGCGAAAGCCGTGGAATAAACCAGCTGGATGTGGTTGAAAAGAAAGAAACCTTCGAGAAGGAATTCATTGCATGGTTGAATTCCGATCCTTCATTACAGTATAAATATGGTTCTTTATTGCCGGCGTTTGCCGAAACATATAAGTCCTTTATGCCGGTAAACCTGGCGTACACATACCTCACCGAAGGTGTGCTGGGGATAGAATTGATTAAATATGTTTACGGTTTCAATAATCTTGTAAAACAATGCAGGGATAAATCAGTTTCGGACGCGGAGATAGCAACTGCCGTTGAAAAAATAAAGAAGGGTGCACAAGGTTTTTATAAAAATTATAATTCAGAACTTGACAAGGAAACATTTATTTCCTTAATGAAAACTTACGTTCAAAAATGTGATCCGTCAATGCAACCATCCGTTTTTGCACAAGAAATGGTTAGCTACAAGGGTAATTATGATCTCTGGGCGACTCATGTCTATGATAAAAGTAATTTCAGCGACAGCCTGAAAATTAAGAATCTCCTTGATAATTTCAAACGAAAAGATTACAGGAAAATAGAAAAAGATCCTGTCTATAACATTGCTGTCCCGGTATATAAATATTTGCAGGGTACGCTAACACCGGCATTAACTGCCTTTTTTGATAAAACCGATAGTTTGCAGCGCATATATATGGCAGCTCAGATGGAGATGCAGCCCACAAAACAATTTTATCCTGATGCCAATTCAACCCTGCGGGTGGCTTATGGCAATGTGAGAGGCTATTCTCCGGCCGATGCAGTTGACTACACCTGGTTTACCACCTTGGATGGAATTATGCAGAAGGAAAACCCCGATATTTACGATTACGTGGTTGAACCAAAGCTGAAAGAGCTTTACCGGACTAAAGAATATGGCGTATATGGCGATAAGGACGGTACTATGCACGTGGCCTTCATTGCTTCCAACCATACTACCGGAGGTAACTCGGGCAGTCCGGTGCTGAATGCTGACGGACAACTGGTAGGGATTAACTTTGACCGTTGCTGGGAAGGTACCATGAGTGACCTGATTTACGACCCGGATCAATGCCGTAATATTTCACTGGATATCAGGTACTGCCTTTTTGTGATTGATAAATTTGCCGGGGCAAAAAGGTTAATCGGGGAAATGACGCTGGCAAACTAAAGTTGAAGTCTGTCAGTTTATAAAAAAATCCTGATCCTTTTCTAAAATTAATAGCTATCCTCATTATAACTGGAAGAATATTAATGATAGAATTTCCCGAAATCAAAAATCCGAAATCCCTGCCTGACTGCATAAATTTTTAAAATATATAGAACTGCGTCATGCAGGCAGGCGAAATCCAATTAAAGGAATCCCTACTTTTTCCCATCTGCCTCAGGAATGCTAAAAATTTCGCTTTTCGAAAAAATGATTATTGCTTTCATGCTGTTGAGTATGGGCGCCATCAGTATTGTAGGCATGTATTCCTACAACTCGGCACAGTCTGCTCAAATGGCAAGGACATACGATCAGCTTGCTTCCGTGAAGTATCTGAAGAAAAAGCAGGTCGAAGCCTTTTATGCTGAACGGGTTGACGAAGTTCTGTCTCTTACCCGTGATCCGGCTTTGAGTGTTATTCTTCATAAAAAGACTTATTCTGGGGTAACTAAGCTATTTTCTCCCTTACTAAAGAATATCATAGGCAGTCACGGATTTTACAGCCGCATTATTCTTTTGCGCGACAACCATATCTATTCATCCTATTTCGGACCTGGCAGCCTCTTCAAAGAACAAACTGTATCAGAAGACCTCAAAACAGATTCGATATTCCGATTGGCGGTTAACATGAAAAGGCCCTTTATCAGCGACCTGTTTCCACATGATTCCGGGACCGGGTGGTCGCAACTGATCATTGTGCCGGTAAACAATCAGGATAACAAGCAGATAGCTGCAATCGGGCTGGAACTTTTTTCTACTGCCATCGACAGCATTATGCCCGACAACAACCCTTTAAACGGGCTGGGTAAATCCGGCGAAGCTTATCTTGTAGGTAAAGACCGGTTCCTGAGAAGCAGTTCCCGGTTTATTCCCAATTCGATTCTCCGGGCCAGGATTGACACATCAACCGCCCGGCTTGCTTTCAGCGGAAGCGATGGAACCTGGCTTCTGAATGATTATCGCGGAACCGAAGTACTGGGTGCCTTTTCCCAATTATCACCATCCTATCCTTATTGGGCTATCATTGCCGAGATTGATATGCATGAGGCAATGATCCCGATCATCTCAATCCGGAACAATATCATCTTCATAACTGTTTTTATTGCAGTCGTTGTTTTCTTTGCTACCTGGCTGCTCTCCCGGAAAATCACGAAACCGATCATTAAACTTCAAAAGGCTGCACAGAAACTCGGAAGAGGCAATCTGGGAACACATGTAGAAGTGGATACCAATGATGAAATCGGGGAACTGGCTGAATCATTTAACCAGATGAGTGACAAGCTCATGGAAAATGAAGATTTATTGAAAAAAGAACGGGCTCGCAGGATGCGCGCAGCTTTCGACGGACAGGATACAGAACGGCACCGGCTTTCGAGGGAGTTGCACGATGGCCTGGGTCAATCTCTCATTGCCCAGAAACTCAGACTTGAAGCCATAGGGTTAACTGATACTGAAAAAGCTATGGTATCGCTTCAAGAAATGAAAAAATGCTCTGATCAACTGGTTGATGAGGTCCGGAGAATTTCAAATGCGCTTATGCCTGCCCAGCTTACCCAGTTCGGGCTCATACCGGCATTGAAACAGCATTGCGATGAAGTTTCCGGGTACAGTGGAATTGAGGTTTCGTTTGATTCAACCGGTAATTTTGACATGATGAGCCGAAAAGCCAAGACATATCTTTTCCGGATTATCCAGGAAGCACTGAATAATATTGTCAAACATGCGGGTGCCTCTACTGCTTCGGTTGAAATCGCACAAACCCGCGAACATATTTTCCTGAGCATCAACGACAACGGCAAAGGTTTTAATACAGAAAACGGATGCTCAGGTAATGGGATAAACAATATGCGAGAACGTACCAGTTTACTTGGCGGAAATTTCACCATATTTTCACAAACCGCTAAAGGAACTACAATTGAAATCCAACTCCCCTCAATCAGATGAACAATAAACCGATCAGGATCATACTTACCGACGATCACCAGATCGTTCGCGACGGCATCAGAGCCATGCTCAGCGAAGCAATTGATATTCAGATAATAGGGCAGGCATCTTCGGGAAAAGAATTATTTGAAATCCTTGCAACTAACAAAGCCGATGTGCTGATCCTTGATATTGAACTTCCGGATATTTCGGGAATCGACCTTTGCAGGCAGATTACAAACGACTACCCTGAAACCGGCATACTGATCCTTTCGATGTACACGGGTGAAGAGTTTATTTTCAAGGCCATCAGCGAAGGAGCCAAAGGATATTTACCTAAGAATACATCCCGGGAAGAACTGGAGAATGCTATCCGCCATATTGCCGCTAAGAGGGAATACTTCAGTCCCGTGATTTCGGAAATCATGTTGAAAAGTTATATCGGGAATGCAAAATCGAAAAACCCGGATGTCAGGGATCTGTCGGAATTATCAAAACGAGAAACAGAAGTGCTCACCATGCTGGCCGAAGGTACACTGAACTCCGGAATAGCTGAAAAGTTGTTTATCAGCGTACGAACCGTTGAGTCGCATAAAAGTCATATCATGCAAAAACTTGAACTGCACACCACTGCCGAACTGGTTAAATTCGCGATTAGGAATAAGTTGATCGAGATTTAGTAACTTTGGAGGGAGGAAGAGAAAAGAGTCGGGAGTCGGGAGCTTGGATGTTTTCATCACTCATTCGCTCCCTCAATCATTCGCACTTTAGCGCTTTCTCGCTTTCGTTCCTTCACGCCATCACTCCCTCAAGCCATCGCTCCCTCACGCCATCGCCCGCGCTCTCTCCCGGTCTCCTGCCCTCACCCAACCATAAATAAAACACACCAAAATTCCAGCTGCCAGTGCCTAAGAAAAAACAGAAAATATTCAACCGGGAGATTTCCTGGCTACATTTTAATTCCAGGGTATTGCAGGAAGCTGTTGATCCGGATACTCCGCTCATTGAAAAGATCAGGTTCCTGGGTATTTATTCCAATAACCTGGATGAGTTTTTCCGCGTAAGGGTGGCAACGCTGAGCCGGATGCAGGTTATGGATAAGAACTTATATCCCGATTCAAGCATAAACCCGCGCAAAACGCTTAAAGAAATCAATCTTATTGTTGTTGAGAAACAAAAGGAATTCCTAAGCATTTTCCGTTTGCTTATCTCTGAACTAGCCGAGAATAATATCTTTATCGTCGACGATAAGGATCTTACTCATGACCATGGAATTTTTGTGGAACGGTATTTCCAGGATAATATCAGGCCCAAACTGTTCCCTATCATGCTCAGCAACCTTAAGGCATCGGCCCTTCGCGACCGCTCTTTATACATGGCTGTTATACTCAGGGTGCGAAATAAACCTGAACTTGAGAAGTACGCGCTCATTGAGGTGCCGGTTGGACCTTTACCCCGCTTTCTCATTCTGCCACAGGAAGGGGAGAAGAAATTCTTCATACTGCTCGACGATATTATCCGGTATTGTATGGGGGATATTTTCTCTGTATTTGGTTACAACGCATTCAAAGCCTACGCAGTTAAATTTACCCGCGATGCCGAACTGGACATTGATAACGATGTTTCAAAGAGTTTCCTTGAAATTATGTCGGAAAGTCTTAAACAGCGTGATGTCGGATCAACCGTTCGGTTTACTTACGACCGGCACATGCCTGAGAAACTGCTTAACCTGTTATTGAATAAGCTGCAATCAACAAAAAGCGATACCATTATACCCAGCGGGCGCTATCATAATTTCAGGGATTTTATTTCATTTCCGAATTTCGGGGCCGCCCATCTGGAGTATAATCCGTTACCCCCTTTGGATCATCCGGCACTTTCGTTCAAGAAGAGCATCCTGGCCCGTATCCTTGAAAAGGACATTTTGATTCATTACCCATACCAGTCATTCCAATGCATTATTGACCTGTTGCGCGAAGCTTCCATTGATCCGAACGTCAGGGCTATTAAAATGACGTTGTATCGTGTGGCCACTTACTCCGATGTGGTAAATGCACTGATAAACGCTGCCCGTAACGGTAAGGAAGTGACTGTATTTCTTGAATTGCAGGCACGGTTTGACGAAGAGGCAAATATTTTCTGGTCCGAAAAAATGCAGGAGGAAGGAGTCAGGGTCATACAGTCTATTCCCGGGTTCAAGGTGCACGCTAAACTTTTACTGATAAGGCGGAAAGAAGCGGGTGGAAAAAATGTGTATTACAGCGCCATAAGTACAGGTAATTTTAATGAAACTACTGCCAGGATTTATTCCGACACCACCCTCTTTACTGCAAACAGGGAACTGGCTGCTGAAGTTAACACCGTGTTTCACCTCTTCGATGCAAAGTACAGTGTGCCACGCTTCAAGCACCTGGTGGTGGCGCCTTTTAGTATGCGAAGCCAGTTTATGCGGCTGATTTCAACCGAAACCCGAAATGCAAAAAAGGGTAAGGATGCCTGGATTATCCTGAAACTAAACAGCCTTGTGGATGAAAAGACGGTAAAAAAGCTCTATGAAGCAAGTCAGGCCGGGGTGAAAATCCAACTCATCATTCGTGGAATATGTGTATTGCTGCCGGAAGTCCCGGGCCTGAGTGAAACCAGTGAAGCCATCAGCATTGTTGACCGATTCCTGGAACATTCACGCATCTTTGTTTTCTGCAACGGGGGCGATAATAAATATTTTATTTCTTCCGCCGACTGGATGGTACGCAATTTCGATCACCGTATTGAAGTAGCCTGCCCGATTTACAATTCCTCGCTGCAACAGGAACTCATGACCACCCTGCGGATTCAGCTGAGTGACAATTCCAAAGCCCGGTACCTGGGAGAAAAAAATACCAATGAATATGTTCAACGCCCTGAAGGAGCAGAAAAAATTCAATCGCAGGCAGAAACATATAAGTATTTCAGGAATAAAGTAACTGATGTTAAAGCATGACCTTTTTATGATGATATTCCAATAAACATGGATCTCTTCCACACGAAAAGCTGAAGCTAACGGATGTAAGATTTATTATTAAACCCTAACTTGGTGACAGGTTAGGGTTTAACCTTTCCCAAAAGTCAGTTGGTAACCGGTATAGCACTGAAGCCGTGTATTTCCATTGATACTGCTTCCGATTGAAAACAGCAGATGGCTCACTTTGCTCAAATCAATTACGGATCCGATGTTAAATCGTGTTTCACCAATCCCATTTATTTCGCTTGCTGTAACATGATAAAATTCAGTCCCTAAGTTCATTTTTTCATTAAGCTGGTATTGTACCTGCCAACCATAAAACTGGTAATTGCGTTTTCCCGTGCCGGGATTTATCCAATAACCGGCACCGGCATACGATGTCCACCTGCCTATCGTTTTTTGTAACCAGATCGGAATATAGACCTGTGTCTTCCCGTTGCCCAATTCTTTATCCACATTTCCTGAAGGCAACTCAATCAAAGGAAAGATACCAATCTGCGGACACCAGGTACCTTCATGGACGAAACGGTATTTCGCTCCGATTTCAGTATCTCCATACCCATAATTTCGGCTTCCTCCTTTGTATGCCGAAAATGCTAAAGGTACGATAATATAAAGCTGCAGATCAGGAATTACCCCATAATTCACTTCAAAATGAGGCGCTGTCCCTTGCCATTGATTTGGATAATGCTCCGCATGAGTTGAAAAATACACTTCCCAGTGCCGGAATTCCACGGGTTCGGGGTCATCAGTATCGTAGGGCGGCCCAGCTAATGAATTCGCTGAAATGAGAATAAAAAGGAATAAGACAGTCCTTTCCATTTGTCTGTTGACAGGTAAAGTGTTCAAAATGGAATCAGAAATCAGGAATGAGCCGTTTTATAATTATTTCTGAAAGGATTTACCCGAAAAATAATTTTTAAAGAGATGACAACTACAAAAATTATTTCTTTTTGTTTCAACTAGCTCCATCTAATGATAGCGTGTCACTTTTCACTTTTCACTCACCACTTTTCAATTATCAATTTCCCCTTGTCCCTTTCCCCTTGTCCTTTTCCCCTTGTCCTTTTCCCCTTGTCACCATTCACTAATCACTTCTTCCGCATAAAAGCGAAATTTACCATATGCGGCCCAATTTTACCAGGGACTTCAATGGTTTTTAACTCAAGAATGGTAAAATGAGGATCAAACAGTTCGCGTAATTCCTCTTCCGATGAAAAGTAAAGGACAGTTCCAATAGGCGTTTTCCGGTATTTTTCAGAACCAGTAAACTGGGTATCCTTTTCGCTGAAACTGATGGAAAGATAATAACCACCCGGAACCAGGAGGCTGTGCACATTCCGGATGTACTTTGCGCGGTCGTCAGGGTAAATATGATGCAGCACTTCCCAATCATAGGCAAAATCGAAGTCTTTTCCCAGTTTACCCCGTACTGTAATCACATCGGCAGCAACGAAATTGCAGGTCACCCCTTTCTTAGCCGCGTTTTCTTTAGCAAGTCGTATTGCCGTTGGCGAAATATCACAGCCTGTTACATCAAAACCCAGTTCCGCAAGATATATGGCATAGTTTCCCGCACCACAGCCTATATCGAGTGCCTTGCAAGGTTTAACCACACCGCTTTTGAGAAAATCCACCAAAACCTGGGGTGGAGTTTCACTATTCCATGGGATCTTATCCAGGGGAAATTTTTTATAAATATTATCCATATTTATGGGAGTCTTGATTAATTCTAAACGTCTGACAAACGCTAATGTTGCCACTCTAACACCCGGAACTGAAACACGGGATTTTAACAAAGGAGAACTACCTACTTAACCGCACGCTGTCGACGAGGTATTTTGACTCACCCCGCCAGGGCAGTGTTCCGTTTTTTTCAGTATAATGGACTGTCACAAAATTTCCCTGCAGACTGTCAAGTTTAGCAGCAATTCTTTTATCTGTCACCGAGAAAAGAAACTTTTCGGATGCAATAGCCACACTCTTGGCGCTTTGAATACTGCTCAGCACCATTTCGCCTTCATAGGTTTTGAAAATTGTGCCTTTGTGTGAAAACTTCTGCAGTTCACCTGCGCGGAATCCTTCACTGTATGTGAAACTGTATTTCCAGTAAACATAGGCGCCTGCAATAATGAACAGGATCAGAAGGAAGATATAAAGATACCTTTTGAGCTTTTTTACAAATCTGCTCTTTGGTTTTGGCTGGTTGAGTGCCGGATTGGCCTGAGATTTCCCGCTGGCAGAGTCCTGGTTCATGGAAAGTTACTTTTGAATATACAAAGATACTTATTTCATTCGAACACAGAATAGTAACTGAGGGCAATATCCAGCTAAACAAGAATTGTCATACAATATAGAGTCAGTTTCAATCCTATTGTTTGAGAACAATATTCAACAGCAATTGTTAATTTTGAATTACTCATTGATGAAGCACTAAAAATGTTTAACTTTCTGTGCTTATTTTTTTAAGAAACCCTATCCTGATAAATCTCCAAGAAATG
>JANXXZ010000264.1 GCA_025350385.1 Bacteroidales bacterium | reverse complement strand
GCTATTATGAACCAGGCTTTTACGGCATACATGGCATGGTGGAACCAGGTGAAAAACAGGGATAAGGTTGAAGGCTGCAAAATCAATCCGTTGGAAAATACCGGATTGGAATGGAGGTAATATCTGGTATTGGTTATTGGTTATTGGTATTGGCAATTTCATTCTAAATCCGAAATTAATCTTCAGTTATCCGAAACAAGTTATTGGTGATCAGTATTCTGAAATTATTCCGAAATCCGAAATCATTTTAACTTCCAGCTAACCGGCACCAACAGCTTAAAACCTATATTCCTTCCCATATTATAAATTCCCTGTTTCCCGGTCAGTGGATTCACAGGCGCGTATCGCAGCCTGCTAAGGTGGTCTTGGTAGCTTACATCCAGGAGGTTGGTAGCGCTTACAATAAAAGTAGCCAGGGTTTGATGTCTGCTGCTTTCTAAATCGAAGCCAAATCCTGCATTAACAAGGAAATATGCAGGTGATGAATTTTCAGTACCATAAGCGGTGTAGGCATGGGCTTGTTTCATCACGGCATCCGTACCGGCCGAAACATAGAGGTTTTTAATCCAATGAGGTGATTTGGCAATATCCAGCCGCAACTGCGTGCTAAGTTTCAGGGGCGGGATCATAGGCAGGTTACGCAAGCTGTCAGCAACCCCGGTCTGAATGCCCCGTACATAACTCAGGGTATTTTCAAAATGGATCCAGTCGTAGGGATGCGGGTGAATATCGAGGGTGACTTCCGCACCATAAAGTTGGGCATTACCCTGCACGAAAAGGAAAGCAGGCGCCGGGTCAGCAGGGTTAACAATGGAATCGCCTCCCCTGCGGCTGTCCAGTTTTTCAGGGAAAATGTAATGCATTATCTGGTTAAAGAAAATATCGGTTTCAAAGGAGATATGCCTGCGGTCAATGTCAATCCCTGCGTCGGCCTGCAGGCTGTTCTCGGCTTTCAGGTCGGGGTTACCCAGTTCATACCGGTAGGTTCCTTCATGCCGGCCATTTGAGGCAAGTTCGGCTATGTTCGGGGCACGGAATCCCCTCGACAGGTTCAGTTTTGCAACCAGGTGTTCGTTAAAATTGTAACTGCCGCCAAGGCTTCCCGAAAAATTGGAGAAGGTGCGCGACCTAGCCGAAAATTTCTGCACATCATTCGCCAGAACCAGGCTGTGCGAATTGATATGCCGGTAATCAGCCCTCAGCCCGCCACTCAGTATTAATTTATGGATTGTCTTCCTGCTGAAGATGAAAAGCCCTCCATCCTGCAGATCATAATCAGGAATGAGGTATTCCACACCCCCGTTGCGGTTCGACTGAACCATCCCGCTAACTCCAACCGAGGTTTCCCATCCCCCTGATTCGGGCAGCATGTATTTTACATCATAGGTAAATGTATTCAGTTTCATAAACAAGGAAGCGCCATTTGGGAACAGGGGATCTGCTATTTCAGTCCGGCGGTTTTGCTGGAAACCGGTCTTAATGCTCAATCTTGATTTGCCAAAAAGCAGGTTGCTCGAAGAAATCACCTTCCAGTGCATGAGTTTTTGCCAGGGCACGGCGATGGAATAACCGGAGAGATCAGCTGTTGTTGCAGGTACTTCATCCAACGTTGAACCGCCAATCACAAAAGGTTTCAGGAATAGCCCGAGGCTGTCACGGTTACCTTCCACCAGCCCGACGCGCTGGTTAAAAATGCTGTACTGCAGTTGCGTAAACCCCCATTTTCGGTTGATCCCGATATAGCCATTGCCGTTATATTCCTTAAAGCCGGAATTAAAAACCAGTCCATCGGTCGGATTGGTATAATTACCCGCAATTTTTCCGCTTTCCCTGAACATCCAGCTGATGCCATGGATGTTACCGCGGCTGTCGAGCGAAAGCCCGGCCAGCTTATTATTGGTCTGGTACTCGCTGCTGATGTTCATTTTCGCCGTGCCTGCTTCGGGAGGAGTAGCATTCAGGAAATTGATCACCCCGGCCATGGCGTCCGAGCCGTACATGATGCTTCCCGGGCCTTTGATCACTTCAATCCGGTTCACCGAATAGCTGTCGATTTCAATTCCGTGTTCATCTCCCCACTGCTGGTCCTCCTGGCGGACGCCATCATTCAGCACAACTACGCGGTTATATCCTAAACCACGGATCACAGGCTTCGAAATGCCCGAGCCGGTGGTAACCTGGCTTATTCCGGGCCGGTGCGCCAGGGCGTCAACTATATTGGTCGAATTGCCTCGGCGCATATCATCCAGTTTCAAGATCATGCTGGGAACAGGGTTTAACCGGCGTTCAACCGAAGCGGAAGTCCCCGTAATAACCACTTCGCTCATTTCGGCTGCGGCAGGACTAAATGAAATGTCAAGCGTGGTTTTCCCATTAACCTGTACTTTCCCGGCCCAACTTCGATAGCCGATAAATGAAGCCTCGAGCAGGAATGAGCCTGCAGGCAAATCATTTATTGTATAATTGCCGGCAGTATCGCTGATTGCCCCTTTCAGCAAATCAGTAAAATAAAGGGTTGCAAATGGCATGCTGTTGCCCGTGGTTTGATCTGTTACATGACCGCTCAGGCTGTTCTGCGAAAAAAGAGAAAGTGCAATGAACTGAAGTATTAGGATTAAAGGAAACGATTTCATTATCCGTTTAAATTTTAAGGTCTGTTCAAGAATATTTTAGAAAAGAATTCAATTCATAAACTCAAACAACATGAAAGTGCAGGGTTCCGGGTGCCGGGTTCCTTCGCCAGTTCAATGATTATACCATACAAAAACATTAGGAACGCCTAAATATAACACAATTATTATTAGCAGCAGGCACTCGGAACCAGGCCCCCGGCACTTTGGGCAAGAAGTATCAAACCTGCAAAATTTTAAAACAGAACCTTTCAAATTAGAATGCAAAATTCGGTACCAATATCAACAGGAAAAACGTATTTTTGTTTAAGTGTGATTAACTATTGAATAATGGAGCGGATTCTAAAAACCATCGGAACAATTTTGCTGTTAATCCTTGGGGGGTATCTCATCTGGAGATTTTCTTTCCTGATCGTTTATATTATAATCGCTGCCGTTGTATCCTTTGTGGGTCATCCGATTGTCAGGTTCATTGATAAAGTGAGGATCGGCAAGATACACATCCCACATGGAATCAGCACTTTAATCACCCTGTTTCTTTTACTCGGGTGCTTCATTTCCCTGTTTGCGCTTTTCCTGCCATTGATACTGCAGGAGGCCCAGACAATCTCCCGGATCGATTTAAATAAAATTTCCACAGAACTCCAGGGTCCTCTTGCCTGGTTACAGAATGAGCTGAACCGCTTTGGGTTGCTTCAACCCGGACAAAGCCTCCAGGCAATCATCACTGAAAAAGCTAAGTCCTTTGTCAGCATATCCACTCTTACAAGTTTATTCAACGGGCTTTTAGGATTTGCTGGTTCCTTCCTCATCGATCTGTTTTCGATCATTTTCATTGCTTTCTTCTTCCTGAAGGATGATCATATGTTTGAAAACATTGTTCTGCTGGTTATGCCGGAAAAATATTCAGAACCCACCCGTAAAGTGCTCAAGGATTCTAAAAAGCTGCTGATGCGCTACTTTATTGGCGTTATTATCGAAATGATCGGGGGTATGACCCTCATCACGCTTGCATTCCTGATGCTCGGAGTTCCGAATGCTTTACTACTGGGTTTCTTTGGAGGTCTCATGAACATCATTCCCTATGTAGGTCCGATCCTGGGAACTTTAATGGGACTCACACTCGGATTTACTTCTGCTATCGCATCCGGTGAATATTCAACCATTACTGAATTATCCATTAAAATTGCGGCTGTTCTGTTTGGGGTTCATTACCTCGATACTATGTTGTTTCAACCCATCATTTATTCAAGCAGCGTAAAGGCGCATCCCCTCGAAATATTCTTTGCAATCATCATTGGTGGCAGCCTGGGTGGAATTGTTGGAATGCTCATCGCCGTTCCCTTCTATACCTTATTACGCGTGATTGCCCGGGAATTTTTCAGCAAGTTCCGGCTGGTTCAGAAACTTACGGAGAATATTTAGTGGAATTGAAGCTTAATAAATAAAGTAAGCAGCAACCAACCATGGAACGTTCTGGCGTTCAACGTTCAAACGTATATAACGTCAACCTTTATGAACGTCTAACCTTTCAACCTTCCGACCCTCAAACCTTCCAAACCCTCAAACCTTCCAAACCTTCCAACCTTCCAACCTTCCAACCTTCCAACCCTGAAACTTCTCCTCCCCTTACTCTCCTCCTTCAATCCAGGGCGTATCCTGAACCTGCTGCTGAATGAAACCAGTTTTGCACTCAGCCGTCTGACAGGAAAACCACGCATGGGCGGTCTGCCCTGGGCAGTTTCCATTGAACCTACCACCTCGTGCAACCTGAGTTGTCCCGAATGTCCGTCAGGCCTGAAAAAATTCACCCGGCCGACCGGGAATATGGATATAGAGATTTACCGCTCAATAATCGATCAGCTAAGTCCCCATCTTATCTATCTGACGCTTTATTTCCAGGGCGAACCCATGCTCAACCGGTATTTTTTCGAGATGATTAAGCATGCAAAGAAACACCGCATTTTTGTGGCAACCTCCACGAACGGGCATTTTCTGAACGATGAAAATGCCAGGCTTATGGTTGAGTCGGGCCTTGATAAGCTTATTATTTCTCTTGATGGAATTGATCAGGAAACCTATCAAAAATACAGGGTTGGTGGGAACCTGGAGATAGTTAAACAGGGAATTGCGAATGTAATAAAATGGAAAAAGAAACTTGGCAGGCCACATCCTTATGTTGAATTACAGTTCCTTGTGCTTGGAACGAATGAACACCAGGTAAAACAGGTAAAGGAATTTGCCCGAGCAACCAGGGCAGATAAACTTTCGCTGAAAAGCGCCCAACTTTATGATTATTCCTCCGGCAACCCTTTATTGACTTCTTTCTCAAAATTTTCGAGATACCAGCCCGTACCCGGCGGAAGTTTAACCCTGAAAAGTAAGTTACCTGATTACTGCCATCGCATATGGCATTCACAGGTAATAACCTGGGACGGAAAAATTGTTCCCTGTTGTTTCGACAAGGATGCCGATCATATCCTTGGAGACCTTAGCAAGGAAACATTCGCACAAATAAGGAAAGGCCCGGTATACCGGGCTTTCAGGGAAAAAGTATTTCATTACAGGAAAGAAGTGGAAATCTGCAGCAACTGCTCCGAAGGTTTATGAGATTCAGGAAAGAATATCCGGCATTAAAAACCGGCGATCATACCGTCATAATATCTTTTTCCTTGTGCTCCAGCACTTTATCCACGTGCAGGATGAACTGATCGGTAAGACTCTGAATGTCTTTCTCAAGCACTTTTACCTCATCTTCGGGCATGCCGTCTTTTTCAAGCTTCTTCGCATCATCCACCGCACTGCGGCGAATGTTTCGAATGGCAACCTTGGCGGTTTCGGCTTCAGCCTTGGCTTTCTTTACCATTTCGCGCCTTCGCTCTTCCGTTAAAGGTGGCACGGTAATCCGCAATATTTCGCCGTTATTCTGGGGATTGAAACCAAGGTTGGCATCCATAATAGCTTTGGCAATAGGTGTGAGCATATTTTTTTCCCAGGGCTGCACAATGATTTGCCTCGCATCAGGGGTATTTATATTTGCAACCTTATCTATATCGGTAGGATTGCCGTAATGTTCTACTTTGACGCCTTCAAGCATCTGTGGGCTTGCCTTACCGGTGCGAAACTTATGGAATTCCTTTTCAAGGTGCGAAACAGCATGCTGCATGCCTTCCTTCATTTCTTCTAAGATAAAAAGAGCTTCTTCAGTCATAACATGGATTTTTTGGCTGTGACAAATTTAAACATCCTTACCGATTCGCACAACTCTCAGAGAGGTATTTGTTAACAGGCAAAAACGGCATAAATTTATTCCTGCAAATTTATACAAACACCAGGGTGCCAACCTTTTCGCCGGAAACGATTCGTTTCAGGCTACCAGCCTTGTGAACATCAAACACAATAACTGGCAACTTATTTTCCTTACACAGGGTAAATGCCGTCATATCCATGATATTGAGACCTTTTGCGAAGGCTTCATCAAAACTCAGGGTTTCATAGCGATTGGCAGAAGGATCAACTTCCGGATCAGCGGTATAAACGCCATCTACCCTGGTTCCTTTGAGTAGCAGGTCGGCATGGATTTCGATAGCACGAAGCGCTGCTGC
>JANXXZ010000259.1 GCA_025350385.1 Bacteroidales bacterium | reverse complement strand
GTAATACCACTCACATGTGCATGGCTGTTGCTGAGAAACTTGCATCGGAAACCGGCAAAAGTGTTGAAGTACTGGATATTCGTTCTTTAGTACCGCTTGATAAGGAAGCTATCCTTAAAACTGTAAAGAAAACAAGCAAAGCGCTGGTAGTTCATGAAGATAAGATCTTTGGAGGGTTTGGCGGTGAAATAGCTGCCATGATTGCTGATGAAGCGTTCAGATATCTGGATGCACCCGTGCGCCGTGTAGGTTCAACTTTTACACCGGTAGGATTTAACCGTATACTTGAAAAAGCAATTCTTCCCAACGAGGAAAAAATTTATACAGCTGCGTTAGATTTGTTGGATTTCTAGCTTCCGATAAATTGAGCAAAGAAATTCTAATGTGAACAAAAAAAGCGCCCTGGTAAAAGACGCTATATATATTATCAAAAGGTTAAATTATCTTACTAAAGTCACCGTTCCATAAACTGTTGTTGGAAGCGGAGCCGATGTTCCAACGTTTTCGTTGTTCCAGATGGTACCATCTTTAAACACTGCCGAGGCTTTCCATACATAAACACCTTCCTGCACATCAACACCATTGGTTTTACCATTCCAGCCTTCGAGAGGTCGTCCCTTATCATCTAGCTTATCCGACCACCAAAGTTGGTTGCCCCAACGGTCAAATACTTCGATTTTGTATTTATCAAGATTAATACCCACAGGTTTAAATAATTTCACCTCGTCATGCGGATTGTTAGCTGAGAATGCATTAGGTACATACAACCCTTTCACCATAAAGGTATACTCTAATAGGGTTGTATCAGAACATTCTTTATCGCTCCAGGAGATCATTGTAATTGTATAGGTTCCGTCGTTCTGGTAGAAGGCAACAGGATTTTCGGCATACGAAGATTCCCCGTTTCCAAAATCCCAGTAATACTTGACGCCATCAAGGGAAGAGTTTTGAAATTGCAATTGTCCCTGAATGTTATCAAAATTCTCTGTATATGCAATAATGCTGGTTGGAACAATATAGGACGTAACATTCTGAGTAAGCGTATCAGCACAGCCATTTGTATCGCTCACCGCCAGTATAACCGTGTAATCACCGGGTGTAGCAAATGTAAAAGCAGGATTCTGTTCGGTACGGTAACCAAGCACTCCGGTTGTACCTTTGAAAGTCCAGTTCCAGGTATTCAACGGAGCAACTGCGCTATCGGAAAGATCGGTAAACAAGGTCAAGTCCCCGGCACAAGAAAGAGTATTACTGAAAGCAGCTGTCGGTATGGGGTTAACCTCCAGCGGACTCACCAGTGTATCAACACAATGTAATGAATTGGTCGCGATCAGTTGAACGTTATAGAGTCCCGGAGCCTTGTACAAGTGCGATGGATTCTTCAGCGAGGTCGTGTCTGAAGCTCCTGATGAAGGTTCCCCGAAATTCCATGAGTATTGTTTTACCGGAACGCCGTTAGTGCTGGTGGTATTGGCAAAAGAAGAAGCTGTGCCATAACAGGCTTTTCCTGTAATGAAAGAAGCAACCGGGCTTGGGTTTACTAAAACCAGCTTAATTGTTGAATCGCTGATTGAATTACCACCCAGACTAGTAGATATCACCAGTTTTACTGTATATGTGCCTGACAGGGTAAAGACATGGGTTACAGGATTCATTTGGTCAGTGTAGGTAGCCGTGGTTCCATCGCCGAAATCCCAGTACCAGTTTGTAACCGGGATACCAAAGCTGCTGCTGTCAGCAAAAGAAAGGGTGTAATTCTGGCAGATAAGAGTATCAATTGGCTGAAATGCAGCAACTATACATGGTTTCACAAAAACACTCTGAGTTAATGTATCCTGGCAGGACTTGCCATTAATAACAGTAAGAGTTACTGGGTAAGTTCCCGGCGCTGAATATTTATGAGAAACTGCAGAAGCGGCACTCACTACAGTGTCAATCTGACCGTCCCCATATGCCCATATCCAGTTGGTAATTGTACTTCCGCTTCCTGAAGACGATTGGGTAAAGTACATAGTACTGTCGCATGTCCCGCTGTTAAAGGCAAACTGAGCCACAGGGAGTGGATTAATGATCACATACTTGTTGATCTGTGCCGGACAATTATTTATATCAGTAGTTTCAAGAACTACCGTATAAGTACCGGGCTGGCTATAATAATGAGAGGGAGTTTTTAAGGTGGAAGTGTTATTAATCCCGGAGGTTGGATCCCCGAAGTTCCAGTTGAAAAACACGAGGGAATCACCTGCAGGTGTCAATAGTTGGGGAGTGAAGTATGTTGTATCCTGGAAACAGGTTTCCGGGGCGCTGAAATTAACAGCCAGTGTTGCAGGAACACAAACCTGCATTGTCGTATCATCGGTGCACCCCCTGATATCCGTAACTGTGAGATGAACGGAATAACAGGAATCGGCAGCATAGAAAACATGCACCGGATTCTGAAGTGTAGAGAATTGGCCCGGTTCAAATTCCCAGTTCCAGCCAACTATAGTAGCCTGCTGACTGAATGAGGAATCCTGGAAATAAACAGCGCCGAAATTACAGGGAGCAGCAGTATAGTTAAAGTTAGCCTGTGGCAGGCCGAATACCTGAATTGCAACCTGGGTAGTATCCACGCAACCGCTCTGCGAAGTAACTATAAGGGTAACTGTATAGATTCCCAGCGTTGTATAGGTCCATGATGGATTTTGGGTATTCAGGGTATCACCTGGCGTAAGTCCGAAACTCCAATGCCAACCGGTAATAGGTTCTCCGTTCGAAGTGAATGACTGATCAGTAAACTGTACCGGGGTATTCAGGCAGCCGCTTGTATAACTGAATGAAGCTACTGGTTGAGGATGAATTATTATGGTATGTGATTTCAAATTCATACAACCGGCAGTATCCGTTATATTCAGTATAACCTGGTAATTTCCGGCAGTTGTGTAAGTATGAGTAGGGTCCCGCAGGGTTGAATGAGCTGTTCCGTCACCAAAGTCCCAATCATAGGCCTGCACAGCTCCTACAATGGTAACTGTTGTATCGACAGCAAATGCAGTGATTGTTCCGAGGCAATTATTAGTCCAGGAATAATTAACCGGGGGTTTTGGGAAAATGGTTACCGGATGCGAAGTGGTGTCAGGACATGCATCCGCATTGGTTGCCTGGAGCAATACAATATAGGTTCCTGCTGTGGCATAAACATGCAATGGATTTTGCAGGGTAGAGGTATTATTGGTACCTGAAGTTGGATCACCAAAATTCCAGTTGTAGCCTGTTATAGTTGTACCACCGTTTACAGTGGATTGATTTGTAAAAACAACCGCTGAAGCTGCACAGGTATTATCAAAAATAAAATCAGCAACAGGGCTGGAAGATATTGTTATGGTCTGAGGGAAAGAATCATCACACCCCTGCGAGGTAATAATTTTAAGCGTAACAGTATAAGTACCTGCAGTAGTATACACATGATTAATGTCCGGGTTTGCGGGTGCAAGTATCAGGGTATCAGAGCCATCGCCAAAATCCCAAAACCAGGAAGTAAACTGCCCGTTTGATAAAGTAGAAAGATCGTTGAAAAAAACCGGGTTATTGGCGCAAAGCGGGGCAGATACCTGGAAAAATGCGTCGGGCGGAGGCGAAATGGTCACAACATGCGATTTCACATTTATGCAACCTGCTGTGTCGGTAACCGTGAGTGTCACCGTGAAAGCGCCTGAATTTGCATAGATGTGATAAGGATTATTCACATTATTGGAAGTGATGCCATCGCCAAAGTTCCATACCCTTGATGTCACTGCCAATGAATCAACAAAAGTGGAACTGATAAAATGAGTGGAATCATTCATGCAACCCGGTGATGAAGTAAAGTCAACTGCCGGCAGTGCATGAACGAGAACAGGTTTATTTGGGATCGTATCCTTACATCCACCGCTATTGGTCACAATCAGGGTTACAAAATAAGTTCCGGATGCCGTGAAAGTATGGGTGGGATTTTGCAAGGAAGAGGTATTGTTTGCCCCTGAACCACCATCGCCAAAATTCCAGAGCCAATCAGCAATTCCGCCGCTACCGGGTTGCGAAAGGTCGTTAAATTGAACAGGAGAATTGACGCAAGAAGTCAGGTATGAAAAATTTGCAAGCGGGTTGGGAATAACTGTTATCGGTTTGGTAAAAGTTCGTGTGCAGCTATCATTGGTAGTTACCGTAAGTGTAACATTGAATGTCCCGTAATTGGCATAGACATGTGTTACATTAGGATTTCCGGGAGAAAGGACTGTTTGTGTCACCCCATCGCCAAATATCCAGACCCACTTCACTATATACCCTACGGGGGCATTAGCCAGACTGGTAAACAGCACCGATGATTGTTTACAGGCAGGCTGTGAAAAATCGAAATTTGAAACCGGTTGCGGAACAATCGTAACAGGTTTTGTAATGGTATTTGTACAACCTGCAGTATCCGTAACTGTTAGGGTTACATTGTATGTACCGGCAGAAATATAGGTGTGCGAAGGTGATTGAACTGGTGAAGTGTTGCCGTCGCCAAATGACCATGCCCAGGTTACAATAATACTTGTGTCCATCAAGGCAGCGTTTGGATGAAATAACACGGCATTATTCTGGCAGTTATGATCGCTTAAAAAATCAACGGCTGGC
>JANXXZ010000256.1 GCA_025350385.1 Bacteroidales bacterium | reverse complement strand
CAGGAATGCTTCGACTGTTTGCCCCGATAAAGTGCGGCCGCTCAGGTCGGTGATGGTTCCGGAAATCATCACTGGTAATCGGATTCCACGATTCCGTAGTACTTCATTAACAGCAAAGAGTGCTGCTTTGGCATTTAAAGTGTCAAAAATGGTTTCTACCAAGAGCAGATCAACTCCGCCGTCAACCAACCCTTCAACCTGCTCGGTATAGGCTTTAACCAGGTCATCATAAAGAACGGCGCGAAAACCGGGGTCATTCACGTCGGCCGACATGGAAGCCGTTTTATTGGTAGGGCCGATGGCTCCTGCCACGAATCGGGGTTTCGAGGGATTCTGTTTGGTAAAAACATCCGCTGCCAACCGGGCAATCGATGCAGCAGCTTTATTGATTTCATATACGACCGGTTCCATGTGGTAATCAGCCATGGAAATACAGGTAGCATTAAATGTATTGGTTTCAATTATATCTGCGCCTGCTTCGAGGTAAGCGTTGTGAATTTCACGAATAATCCCGGGCTTTGTCAGGCATAGCAGATCATTATTGCCTTTGAGATCGGAAGGGTGATTTTTAAACCGCTCACCCCTATAGTCCTCCTCTTTAAGTTTGTAACGCTGTATCATAGTACCCATGGCACCATCCAGTACTAAAACCCGCTTTTCAATTTCCTTGTAGATGTTCCTATCCGTGTTCATAAAAAAAATTTGTCCGGCCAGTGGCAATTAAGCCCATGCCAATGGCATGCAGGGTATTACACATGCAAACACAATTTAGTATCACCTGACAATATGAACATAAGTGTGTTTCAATTATTAGTTTCCCATTACAGGGAACAGGTTTTGGCACCGTTCAAGCCGCGTTGGCCGAGGTTGCCAGAGGTTCGCTGAGCCTGGTCTCTCCCCTCTTCTTTATAACTCAAACACCCTTTTTTATTGATGACTGACAAATTCGGACTGATGAATTATCCATTAATGCCATGAAATAAAAGAAAGGATAGGTTTGAAAGAGCAAATTTAATACAATTTACTGAATGATAACGCAGAACAGCCGGATTTGTTCTGTGAGGCAACAAAATGTCCTATGTTCTTTCGGAATTGAAGTTAATAAATTTCTTACCTTTGCACCCCTTAAAAAAGAATCGAAAAATGGAACAACTTCTAACCGATACCAACCTTAGTTATAAGGTAAAAGATATCAAGCTGGCCGACTGGGGCCGCAAGGAAATTGAAATCGCCGAGAAGGAAATGCCGGGCTTAATGGCTATCCGCAGGAAACATACTGCATCGAAACCACTTAAAGGCGCCCGCATCACCGGCTCGCTTCACATGACCATACAGACTGCCGTTCTGATTGAAACCCTGGTTGAACTGGGTGCTGATGTACGTTGGGCAAGCTGTAACATATTTTCAACTCAGGATCACGCAGCCGCTGCCATTGCAGTAACCGGGGTGCCTGTATTTGCCTGGAAAGGCGAAAGCCTCGACGAATATTGGTGGTGTACTTACATGGCCCTTACTTTCCCTAATGGGAAAGGTCCAAACCTGATTGTGGACGATGGCGGTGACGCTACACTTCTTATTCACAAGGGATTTGCCGCCGAAAAAGATTCAAGCATTCTTGAAGTTGCGGCTTCAAGCCTAGAAGAAGAAAGCATTATTAAGATTCTTCGCGAATGCTATGTTGAAAATCCAAAAAAATGGCATACTGTAGTTGCCGAGTGGAAAGGCGTTTCAGAAGAAACAACTACCGGCGTACATCGCCTGTACCAGATGATGGAAAAAGGCGAACTGCTTATTCCGGCTATCAATGTGAACGATTCTGTTACCAAGTCAAAATTTGATAACCTTTACGGATGCCGTGAATCACTGGCCGACGGAATCAAACGTGCTACCGATGTTATGCTTGCAGGCAAAGTGGTCGTTGTATGCGGTTATGGGGATGTGGGTAAGGGCTGCGCCAAATCAATGCGGGCTTATGGATCGCGAGTGATTGTAACTGAAATTGACCCTATCTGCGCACTGCAGGCTGCAATGGAAGGTTTTGAAATCACCACCGTTGAGGATGCACTTGCCGAAGGCAATATATATGTAACAACCACCGGTAACAAAGACGTGATTACGGTTGAACATATGGCAAAAATGAAGGATCAGGTCATAGTGTGTAATATCGGCCATTTCGATAATGAAATCCAGGTTGATAAGCTCAATACCATGAAGGGTGTATCAAAAATAGAGATCAAACCCCAGGTCGACAAATACACCTTCGCTGACGGGCACTCCATTTTCATGCTGGCCGAAGGCCGCCTGGTTAACCTTGGTTGCGCAACAGGGCACCCATCGTTTGTGATGAGTAATTCTTTTTCAAACCAAACCCTTGCCCAGCTTGATTTATGGAAAAATA
>JANXXZ010000207.1 GCA_025350385.1 Bacteroidales bacterium | reverse complement strand
AGTAAGGAAACCGGTATCCGGTTCTCCTATGATCCGGATGTTATCCCTGTTTCACGAAAAATTACGCTGAAAGTGGTTAACCAGCCATTAAGCGATGTCCTGAAAATTCTTTTTGAGGATCCAAAATTTCTTTACCACGTAATGGGTAACCAGCTGGTTATATATCGTGATAAACCCAATATCCCGGTTTCAAAACAAAGTGAAGTCGTGAAGGTGCCAGCTGAAGATAAGCCGAAGCAAACTGCTGATGGTATTCACGGCAAACAGGTTGCTAAAGCAATACCCGACACTGTTTTTCTGCATCGCACTGACACCCTGCTGGTGACCCGCACCGATACACTGATAGAAACCAAAACTATTATCCGGCACGATACTATTGTTCACATGGATACGGTGTACATCGAAAGGTATAACAAGGCACAGAAAGCCGGCCGGCCGGTCGATCCGGGCTTTGATAAGAATTCCATGAAAAATCAGAAATTCAGGAAGAACAATGGTTTTTTTGGCGGGATCAGCTATGAACAGCTGCTGGGCAGTCCTTCCTACACTTCTTCGGCAGCCCGGTTTAACGACCTGGCGGTGATCCTGAAAAATTCCGCTGCCGGCACTTCCATGAACTATTCGGTCGGTGCAATTGTGGGATATGATTACTTTCGGCTGGGGATCCGGTCGGGTATATCGTACACCCGGCTGGGCGAATCTTTTCAATATTCTTTTACCCGTCAGGAAGGCGGATTTTATAAAACAGATACAGTCGATAATTATTATACACTTTCAGGAACCGACACTACCTGGTATTATGTTACTGATTCCAGCTGGGTGAATATTAATTATAAGCAATATACCTATAAAAACCCCAATGTATACAGGTATATCGAAATTCCGCTTGTGCTCAGGTTCCGGATCATACAGGGTGAAAAGGTTGAAGTATATGGTATCGGGGGAATTATTACCGGAATGTATATTGGAAGCAGGGCGCTGACCATTCAACAGGAAGCAGGGAATCCGGTTATCTGGACCAGTTCACCCATGATGCGCCAATTTATTTTTTCGTGGCAGGCAGGTACCGGAACCACAATTTCTATTTCAAATGGAATCGGCGTTTTTGCTGAAGTAATGTACCGTAAACAAATGAATGAACAGTATAAAAATTATCCTGTTCAAAAGAAAATTGGACTACTGAACATTAAAACTGGTATTTTTGTTAGGTTCTAACGTTTATTTATTTTGCTCGTTAGGGTAAAACCATTTTGGTTGTCAATTCAGCATTTAGCGACAGCGGCATATACATGGGGATGTTTACCTGAAACAGTTTAAAATGAAGTTGAATATTTCATTCTTCAATCTTACTCAACTTGCTGCCACTGCTTTTCTGACTGCAGCAATATTTTCATTTCATCCTGTCAGCGGCCAGGTAATTGTGGGAGGTACACTTACACAGAATACTACTTACAGCAAGCAGTTTAATCCTTATATAGTTTCTCAGAATCTCATAGTTCCTCCGGGAATAACATTAACTATTGGACCAGGTACCATCCTGCTTTTTTCTTCCAATACATCCCTCACTGTCCAGGGCGAACTTCATGCCTTCGGGAATGTTAATGATAGTATCAGGTTCAAGCTCGATACCATCCCGATTAATCAAAATCCCTGGTATGCGCTTATATTCGATAATGCCCATACCGTTCTTGACCCGGAAGGGAACTACGTTTCGGGAACAATTGTATCCTATGCAACAATCAGTAAAGCGAGCTATTCGGTTATTATATCCGGGTTTTCAGGTATTCTCCTGGAGCATTGTAAGATTCAGGAAAGCGCTTACGGGATATATATGAACGACGCGGAAAACAATATGATCAGGAATTGCACTATTTCCAAAACCGGTTACGGGATTTTCCTGCCTTCCGGTATCACTGCACGTAATAACACGTTTAAGGATAATGATATCCATGATAATTTCACGGTTGGCTTTCTGATCAATAATAATGACAGCCGGGTTCAGCATAATTTAATCTACGGGAACCGGGTAAGTAATAATTATATCGGGCTCTACATTGGAAATAATGGATTAGCGGATATCGGGCTGAATGTGATCAGCGATAACGTGATAAAAAACAACATCCTCGAAGGAGTCAGGATTTACCAGGATTCAAGCTATTTCAGCGGGAATTTCGTTGTTGATAACGGCACCGGGCTCAACCTCAGTCATTCAAGGGCATCAACCATCCGCGAGAATTTCTTTTCGGGCAACACAAACTGGGCATGTGTGATCAGGGATAGTTCCTGCCTGATCACGATCGATAACAATAATATCTGTAATAACGGGGGTGGTATAAGGGTTACTTCGGGCGATGCCAGGCCATCACTTAATAACAGTTTTCATCATAATCTGCTCTACCGGAACGGCAGTTCATTCCTTTTGGAATCGGCACCACAGGGCCTGATACAATACAACAACATATTTCTAAACGGTGATCTGAATTCCTTCGTGAATCTCACCCCCAAGTTGATTCATGCTGAATATAACTGGTGGGGGACCACTATCGAGCCACAAATTGACAGTATAATTTTTGATTTGCTCGATAATGATACATTAGGTTTGGTTCAGTACAAAACGATATTGAGCGGACCTGATACCCAGGCCCCGATTTCCGCACCCCGGAATGTGATCAAGAGGCAGGTTGGAACGGATGTGCTTTTAACCTGGGATCCGGTTCCGGATATTGACCTCAGGGGTTACCATATGCATTATGGAAAATTCAACGGTTTTTCCTTTGAAACAACACTGGATGCCGGCAATACGACTTCAATGATTCTCCCATCACGTTCAGTAATCGATTCGGTCGCCATTTCAGCACTCGACATGGATGCTGACGGAATAAATGATCAGCCTGAAGGGCACGAAAGTGAATTTGTCTTTGCTTTACTGAGCCCCTATGCAGGTCCGGATACAACAATTTGTGTGAATACACCGATCATTATTGATAAGGCTACTGCTTTTAATTATGAATCAATTACCTGGACTACTTCAGGCGACGGAACCTTTGTCGGGGCGCATTCAATCCGCCCTACTTACAATCCGGGACCAAATGATAATGCACTTCAGCAGGTCACCCTTACATTTAATGTTACAGGACTAACTTATAACCTGAGTGATGAGACAACCATTCACTTTAGTAAATTTCCTGTTTTATTCGCCGGTAACGACACAATTATTGATATGGATACTGTCTTTGTGACGTCGTTAGCTCACGTTGAAAATATTGAGCGAATCAGATGGGTGAGTTCCGGCGATGGGTATTTTGAAAATGATACTGTTCTTGCGGCAATATATCATCCGGGCCAATTGGATAAAAACCAGGGATCATCTACTCTCACGCTTAACACGGAATCTGTGTGTGGCATTGTGACGGATGAAGTCATCGTAAATCTGGTTCAGAGTTTTTCGCTTTATGGCAGGATTCATGCGGGAAACCAGCTGGCACTGGGGTCAAAACTAAGCCTGTTTCGTATTTCGGATAACAAAGTTAAACCATTCCGCGCGGCCATAACTTCACCGGATGGCAAGTTCACATTCGGACATGTTACTCCGGGTAACTATTATATTTACGGAGTTCCTGACAGGGACAACACTCCGGGTTATGCCCCGGCTTATTATTATGATAACCTTCATTGGTCAGACGCATATGTATTGCCTGTTGCCAAAAGTACTTACGACATTGATATAAATCTTATTAAGATTGCCCAGGATCTTCCACAGGGTGAAGGAATGATAAGCGGCACTTGTCTGGCTTCGGCAAGTAATAATGAATCATGCGGAGCTATTGCTGTAATGCTTTTCGACAAATCGGCAAAATACCTGCTTAACTGGACCTGGGTAAATGACGACGGAACCTTTGGCTTTAACAACCTTCCGTATGGCAACTATTTGCTGGTTGGTGAAAAGGCAGGTTATGAGCGGTTCTTTTCACAGGTTATTTCAATTACTTCCGATCAACCTGCCATTCAGAATGTGATACTGCACGTTGAATCATTCAAGATTTCTTTCATCTTACCACCAGGTACTTCGACTGTGCACCAGTTGATAAATGTATATCCTAATCCAGTAGGTAACAAATTGTATTTCGAGATGTTGCCTCATCCGGGCAATTACCGGGTATTACTTACTGCTTCAAACGGTAAGGTAGTCAGCTTCAGCATAACAAGTAAAGCGGGAACTCCTGCTTTTTTAAGTACGGATAACCTTCCTTCAGGGTTGTATTTGTTGGATATCTGGGACGAGACAAGCAGCCTGCAGAAAATTAAGATTATCAAGAATTAACTTGAGGGGAGATCTGAATCCAGATTCTGTACATTTTCCTGCTTTAATCAACCAGCAGGGTTTTCTCAGGTTTTTGCCGGAATGTGCTCCTTCTATTTTCTACTAACATTCGTAAGTTAATAAATTGTTTCATCATCTTAACTAAAATCGTGGCAACTACACTATCTTTATTGGTTGATGATTGAATACCAGCTAAATAAGTTATCTTTGAAAGGAGTAAAAGGAATTAAAAACAATTACTAACGGATTGTGCAGGCTAAAAGAAATTGCCTGCAACTTGGTTTTGTTGTAATTTAGCAGTAAATCATTGGGAATGATCAGGATGGTATGAACTTAAATTCTTTTTCTTGAACTGTAAGTACTGGGCAATTAATGATTTAAACTGAATATTAAAAATAATCATAAAATAATTAAAAAGCTTGTAGGGGTAAAACGCATTTCGATTGTCTTATATGTAAGAGAAAATTTTCGCATAAGCAGTTTCCTGTTTTGAGATGCGAAATACTATTAGCGGTTTCCTTCAATCTACGTTTCCTTTACAAAATGTTTTTTTATAGTTGAGATAATCAACAAACTCGAATTGCTATAGTGCCACTGAGAATATCTGCAGCATATTATCCGTAATAGCAGCTTAGAGATAAAGAAAGGAGGACTAAAAGGCGAACAATAAAATTAAAGTTCACGCTATTCTGATGTCAATAAGTGTGAACAACCTTCGAAGTACAAATTTGATCTTGTACTCCAATGCAACCTTCCTGGCTGACAACTGGTTAAAAATCAAAGGTATCGGAAGTGTTTTATTACCAATGTTTTTTATCTGGTTGAAAGTTTCACACAATTAATACAAAGCAGTTTTTTTACAATTCAACAATTCACTCTATTATTCACTAAAACAAATTCTCATGAAAAAAATCCTTACATTGTTAATCCTAGCAGTATTTGCTGCCTGGAGCTCTTACGGGGCAGTGGCTACAGGGTACACCTGGTCGCAAAACGCGGCTGGTACCTACACTGCCGTGGCAGGAGGTACTTTAGTGGCATCAGGGGCTCTCCTTGATGATAACACCTATAGCACCTTACCGATAGGTTTTACCTTTTATTACAATGGTAATGCCTTTACACAGTTCGGATGTGCCGATAACGGATTTATACAGTTAGGCGGTGCAGCCGTTTTGAACTCTTACGGAGTTTTTGGAGGAGGCAGAGCGAATGCAATAGCACCCTTTAATGGCGACCTTGAAGGAACCGCAACAGCAGAACTTCGCTATGTCTTATCCGGAACAACACCTAATCAGGTACTTACCATACAATGGAAAGATTTCCGGTATTATGGTGACGCAGGTACGCTTGCCAACTTTCAGATCAAATTACATGAAACATCGAACAATATAGAATTCTACTATGGTTCATGTTTAGGATCCACAACCCAACATGTTGTGCAGGTTGGCATTTCAGGTAATCCCGGAACGGATTATAATATCCGTGCCGGATATGCTGCTGCTAATTCATGGACAACTTCTATACCCTCACCGGGGCCTAATTTTGGCATTCCGGTAAAGGATACCTGGTATCCTCCATCCGGACTGATTTTTTCATGGGTTGAAGTTGCCCCGGGCCTTGCCGCTGTCGTATCTCCACTTGATGGTGCTACAGGAGTTAACCCTACGGCTACCCTTAACTGGGCTGCACCCACGACAGGTGGCTTACCCGACGGGTACAGGTTGTATTTCGGGACTGATAATCCACCCACTAATATTGTGAACGGAACCAACTTAGGGAATGTTCTCACTTATGCACCGGCGGTTGCCATGACCCTGAATACTCTTTATCGTTGGCAGATTGTTCCTTTCAATGGTGGCGGTACAGCCGCAAATCCTGTATGGAGCTTCACAGTAGCAGCCGGTTTCGGATCACTCGAAGGTTTTGTTACCAACTGCTATGGAGTACCCATTGCAGGGGCTACGGTTGCTGCTGTTGGTGGAGGTACATACTCCACTACTTCAGCAGCTAATGGTTTCTACCAGTTCCCGAGTGTTTCAGCAGGTACGTATACAGTTACCGCAACAAAAGTGGGTTATAATACGACCACAATAACTGGTGTTTTAGTTAATAATGCTTTAACAACCACGTTGGGCATAACTATGACACAACCAGCCATGACTGTTCTGCCTAACCCGAATAATGTTACGCTGAATCCCAATGAATTACTGAACAATGACTTTACCATCACGAACGCAGGCTGCGGAACTTTGACCTGGACTGCCACGGTAGCTCCCGGAGCAAGCAGCTGGTTCAGTATGCCAACCCTTACCGGAACAGTAAATGCTTCATCCAATGTTACTGTTCCCGTTCTGTTCAACGCAAATGGTCTGGCAGTTGGAACAATAGTGTCGACTACCGTTACCTTTACTTCGAACCCGAATATAGGATCCATGGTTGTTCCTGTAAATATGGCAGTAGCCGGTGAAGCACTGACCCCGGTTGCCAATCTTACCGGCGTGCTGACCGATCCGATTACTGGGGCTGTGTCCCTTGCATGGGATTGCATTCCTTCTTCGGGATTTCTGTATTACGTGGTAAAAAGGAACGGCGTTCAGCAGGCAATTGTTCCTTCGGCTACCAACTATAACCAGGTACTCCCAACATATGGAACCTATGTTTATGATGTAGCAGCTGTTTATGTCAATGGTATGTCAGCTCCGGCCACAGTGACTGTTGAGTGGGCCAATCCAACATTGACCTGGACCCCTGCTTCGCTTCTGGCAACCGTATGGACAGGTACTGAAAAACCTGTGCCGCTGACTATAGGAAACACGGGCGAAGGAACATTAGCTTTTGCCTTCCCTGATTACATGGATAATTCAGGCGACAGTCCTTTAGCTTATTGTGCAGCTGCTTCAACCGGATGCGACGAATACATCGGCCGTGTGCAATTTGGAACGCTTGATCACAGCAGCCCCTGCAATAACTACAGTGATTTTACCGTATTCTCCACCGACCTGGAAATGAATGAGCCAACCGCTATGACGGTTACGAATGGCGGCAACCCCTATAGCTCCGATGCTGTTTATGTGTGGATCGATTATAACCACAATAATACATTTGATGCTTCCGAACTTACGACCCTTACCAGCAATGGTACCGGTTCAAGTTTTACTGGAAATATCACCATTCCGTTATCTGCCCTCCCTGGTGTTACGACCATGCGAGTGCGAATGTCTTATAATACTGCGGCAAATCCCTGCGGAACGCAGACTTTCGGAGAAGTGGAAGATTATTCTGTCAACATCAAGGCACCTTCTTTCATTACTTCAGTAACACCCGCATCAGGAATCATTCCCGGAGGAGCGCCACAAGTCCATGTTCAGACTATTTTTTCAGCAACCGGTCCGATCTTTTCACTTCCCGCTACTTATAATACCATTCTGAAACTGACCAGTAATGACCTTGCCAATCCTGCGGTTAATATACCGGCTACCATGATCGTAACAGTACCCGGTACACTGGCCGGCACCGTAACCGACTGTGTGAGCGGGGTTCCTATCCCTGGTGTGCTCGTAAATGCCGGTACATTCAGCGCTATGACCGATGATAATGGTGAATACCTGTTCCTGTGTGATGCAGGTACCTATAATTTAACCTTCTCAAAAATTGGTTATCAGGGTGTTTCCGTAAGCGATGCAGAAGTGTTAGCAGGAGTTACGACTACGGTTAATGCCGCACTGTGTGAACAGCCATATGCACCCGCTTGTGCTTCAGCCAGCGTAAATGCTGATGACACACAGAGTACGGTAACCTGGTGCTTACCCGCCGGTCCTTATGAACTACTGTATGATGATGGTTCTGCGGAGAACTTTGCTTCGTGGCAGCTTCCCGGCAATATGAATGCCGTTAAGTTCACCCCACGAGGTTATCCTTCAAAAGTAGTCGGCGCCAAATTATTCGTTGGCGACGGTTCCTTCCCGATAGGCGGAAACATTATGAATGCTCCGTTTACAGTGGCCATCCAGGCAGCTGATGGCGCAAACGGAATGCCCGGCACTATGCTGGATTCAGTCCCTGCTACAGTTACCAATTTCGGTTGGGTTGATGTAACCGGACTGAATGCCAGCGTTACTTCCGGCGATTTCTATGTTGTTATGATCCAGCGTTCACAGGAACCTAACTGCGCTCCGATCGGCATTGACGAATCACTTCCCAAAGCTTACAAGAGCTATTCACGCAATGTTGTGGCCAACCAGCCCTGGATGCTTTCTCCTTACCAGGATTTTATGATGCATGCAGTAGTTTCAGGTCCGATAAGCGGTGATGACGATTTTGTCTCTACCCATACTCTTATCCCGGGGAAAGTTACCGGGATGATATCACAGAGTCCACCAAACCCTGTACCCGGAGTTGAAGCCGCCACAGCCAAAGTTACTGCCCCCGACGGATATGGTACAGATGCTGTAAGCCATTATAAACTCTGGCGATTGAGCAATTTCGTAGCATGTGGATCCTTACCGGGAACGGCAGTCTATACACTTCTGAATGATAATCTGACCGCAACAACATACATCGAAAGCGGCGCCGCATGGACCAGCCTGCCTATGGGTTGGTATGCCTATGCTGTGAAAGCTGTGTATCCCAGCGGTCAGGAGTCAGACTATGTCTACACCAATGCTATTCCACATAAGCTGTTTGCTGATGTGACCGTAAATGCAAAACTGATCTGTGGAATGGTTCCTGCACAGGGTGCTGTTGTAACCTTCGTAGGCAGTGATTGCCCGTATGATGTGCTTTCGCAAACCGTCCCTGCATCCGGTACCGTAGTATTTGACAACATGATCAAGGGCCATTACGAAATGACCGTAACTTATGGAGGTTATTCTCCATATGTTGTTAATTACAATATTACCGGCGACCGCACCATAGATGTTGTGATGGAAGATATGCGTTATGTACCCCGTAACCTGTTTGTTGATGACCGGTCGCTGGTTGCCACCTGGGAGCCGCCTATCATGGATATATTACAGCAGGACTTTGAAAGCGGTGTGTTTCCACCGTCAGGCTGGCAGGCAACCACTTCGGGAGCTGGCTGGTTTGGCACTACCAATGGCAGCAGTGCGTTTTTCAACATTCCTGGCCATACAACCTATGCCGTTTCAAACGATGATGCAAACAGCACCAATAACGGCTGTTGCGATTATCTTATCACACCTGAATTAAACCTGACGGTAGCTCCGAGTTTCGTTCTCAGTTTCCAGAGTTTTTACACCGGCGCCTTTGGGGAGCTGGCTTACGTGGAAATGAGTACCGACGCAGGTGCAACCTGGACTTCGATCTATACCGTAACTGCAGCAAACGCCTGGCAGCAGGTTGATGTTGACCTGTCAGCCTATTCAGGCACGTCAGGTCTGGCTTCTGTATGGCTTGCTTTCCATGCCGATGACGCAGGAGGGTGGGCTTCAGGCTGGGCAATTGATGATGTTTCCATTGTTTCGGGAGCATTACCAAACCAGGGTTACGGCGTGTTCCTCGACGCATCGCTCGTAGGAAATACACCTGACCTCACCTGGACCTTTGACCCTGCAACCATCCATTACGGACAGACTTACGTAGCAGGTGTAGCCGCAATCTATTGCTCAGGCTATTCAGATCTTGACACCTATACATTTACTGCTCATTTCCTCTATCCTCCGCGTAACCTCCAGGGTACCCCTAACCAGAGTGCAGCTATTCTTACATGGCAGGCTCCTTTGAGCGGCGACTTCGCAGTT
>JANXXZ010000187.1 GCA_025350385.1 Bacteroidales bacterium | reverse complement strand
CTTCCTGATCCCGCTTTACCTCCAGAATTCAATGGGTTATACAGCCATACAGGCAGGAGCCGTTTTTCTGCCGTTGGGACTGATCCAGGGGATAATTGCGCCCCTGGCGGGAATTTTCTCAGACAAGATTAATCCCAAAGTGCCCATTATTATCGGAGCACTGTTGCTGGCATTTAGCTTTTACCTCAACAGTTTCATGTCGTACCTCACCGAACTCCATTTCATCATGCTGACCCTTTATTTGCGCGGTCTGGCAATGGGACTGATGTTCGGCCCGCTTACCACAATATCGCTGCTTGAAATTCCCCGTCATAAAATGGCCCAGGCATCAGGGATCAGCAATGTGATCCGCCAGGTAGGCGGTAGTTTTGGCGTTGCCTTGCTCACTTCCATTTTCTCTGCCCGTATTGCTTTTCATTCCCAGTTATACGGAGAAGCGCTGCAGTCAGGTTCCCCCGCTTACCAGTCAGTAATGGGTCACATGGGAAGTTATGTGACTTCCGTTACCGGGAATGTCGGTGCCACGGCTGTGAAACAGGCACAGTATATACTCCAGTCCAACCTGACAAAACAGGCATTTATCTCAAGTATTGATGATGATTTTATGATTGCTGCCATTATCACGTTGATATGCGTTATACCGGTTTTCTTCCTGAAAGGCAGAAAAAGCAAAATGCAGCAACAAGCCATCCAACCTCCCGTTCCAACTAAGGTTATTGAACAATGAACATGAACCATTTCCATGCCCTCGTCCTTATGACATTCGCCCTTTCATTTGCAGGTGCGGCCAAAGGACAGAATACCGTCAAAGAATTTACAACCGATTCCGTTGATCTCCAGTCGCTGGTGAAGAGAGTGATAGAAACTCATCCTTCGGTACTGAAGGCTGAAGAGGCAATAAACTCGGCTGAAGCAGGTGTCGGGCTGGCTAAAGCAACCTGGTATCCAACCATTGACCTTGGAGCCGGCTATACCCGGATTGGGCCGGTTCCAGCCATTTCGGTTCCCGGACTGGGTTCATTTGACATGGCTCCGGCCAATAATTATAATACTACGCTGAATGTTTATCAGACGGTATATGATTTTTCAAAAACGAAAACCAATATCCAGGTTGCCGAAGCTAACAAAGGAATTGTTGAGAAAAATATAGAACTGGTCAAGCAAAAGCTGGCCATACTGACTATCACCAACTATTACTCACTGGCTTACCTGCAGGAAGCCATTCATACCAAAGAAATTCAACTTGGCATCCTGGAACAGCACCTTGATTATGTCACGAGGAAGAAGGAGACCGGATCGGCAACGGATTACGAAATCCTTTCCACAAAAGTACGGATTTCAGGAGCCAGGAACCAGAAGCTGGACCTGAAAACTGCCCTGGATAACCAGTTGGCCATCTTAAATTCATTACTGGGATTGCCCGAAAACACCAGGATCAAGGTGAAGAACCACCTCATGGCTCAATCCGAAAATATTGTTTACGATTCCCTCGTAAGCTATGCCAGTGAACACAGGAACGAGCTCATTCTTGCAGGCTTACGCCAGAAACAGGCTGAACTCCGCCTTCAATCGTTGAAAATTGAAAACAACCCGGTTGTCAGCGCTTTTGCCTCCGGTGGAATAAAGAACGGTTATTTCCCTGACCTGAATAAACCTACAGCCAATTATGCCGCAGGCCTGGGTATCAAAGTCCCGATTTACACAGCCACCCGTCACCGCAACCTGATGCTGATGGCATCATCAGATATCAACTCAATCAAACTGGATATTGTACAAAGCCGGCGAGAGATATCATCGGAGGTATACCAGAACATGGAAAATCTTGATGCTTCCAAAAGGAAGATCGACCAATCGGAATTACAATTGGAGCAGGCTGAAGAAGCCCGGAAACTGGCGGATTTGAGTTATAAAGCCGGCACGCTCACCAATCTAGATCTGCTTGATTCTGAATCACTCGAAGCGGAAAGCCGCCTGAACTTGATCAGAGCGAGGATTGATTATATGATCAATTCAGCGAAACTGGAAATCTCGATCGGGAAGCAGGGGTATTAGATCTCGGTTTAGGGTCGTTTTAGTATTTAAGGGGTGATTTTGGCGGGAACGAAGGGGGGAAGGGGAGACTTGTGGACATGGGGACAAGGGGACAAGGAGAGGGGGCGACTTGGCGAGGAGCGATGGAGCGATGGAGCGACTGGGCGAGGGACGACAGGAAGAAGAGTGACGAGACAAGTAGAGTGAGAAAAAAACCAAATGCTTCAGCAACCACCTCCGGTTGAGCCTTTCTTCTTAGCGGGAATAACTTTTTCAGTTTTTGTCTCTGTTTTTACGGGCACTGCGGTTGCATTAGCCATGGATCTGGCCTTTTTAAACCCGGCAGTATCAATAGCCGGAAGTTCAACATTCCAGAGAGCCATCTTCGATTGAATCAATGAATCAGGCAACGGGAGGGTTTTATAAAACGAATAGCCGCCTTGCATCACTCTGATATTATCAAATCCAACCTGTTTTAACAGCATCCACGGTCCATTGGCCTGGAGCTGATCCTCGCCGTATAACACAGCTGTCGCAGATGTTTTCTTCAGTTCTTTAAACAAGGACAGGGAACGTTTTTGCAGTAACTCCCTTATTGGTATATTAATTGAATTGGCAATATTCCCTTTGGCAAACTCATCGGAACTGCGTACATCAACCAATACCAGGCTCTTATCACCTTTGGAAACCTGGTTGAAAATCAGCAGGGGCGAAACCTGGTTGGCACTGTCGTTCAGCAAAGCGGCAATCTTTTCGGGACCGATTTTGTACGAAACGGATGGGTTGCGCAGGCTCAATAGAATGGTAATAATTACCAGCAAAAGGAGTAACGCCGATAGAAATAGCCTGTTTGTCTTGATAAATTTCTTTATTTCCATTTTATTCAGGATTAACAACCGCCACCGGCAGGTTTGGAAGTCTTTTTTATAACATTAACTTTTTCGGCTGATTTTTTATCCCCGGTAGTTCCGGGTTCAACTTTGCCGGCATCAGCCGAAACTCCGCTGGTAAAATATTGCCTCGCGGCAAGACGAAAATGGTACAGATCAAAAGCATTGCTTGATGCGGTTGCAGGAGGTTCCTCTCCTTTTATGATAGTGCTGAACCAGTAGTTCAGTCCACCTTTCATCACGAAGATCCGGTCAACCGAATTCCTCCGGCAAATCTGCCAGGCCTGGTCGGCTTCAATATCCGCGTTGGAATAAAACACCTTGTCTTTCCCCGGCTGGTGCAGAATTTCCTTCCACTGAGGGCTCAACAGCGAATCCACTGGGACATTTACAGCTCCCGGAAGGGCAAACTGCCTGAATTGTTCAGCCATTCTAACATCGATGAGCTGCAAAGAAGGATCTCCGGCTATAATCCGCTCCGTGATAAGGTCGGTACTCAGGAAACGGGCCGGGTCGTCAATGGCAACCAGTAATTGTTCCGGTGCAATCGCTTTGTTGCCGATCCTGTTAGGCAGCACCAGCAATCCCAATGCCGCCACGATAACCAGGATGGCAAGTATGGTGTATCTTCTGTCCATGAATTTTTAGTTTAGTATTTATTGAATTTGGGAAGAAGTGACTGGTGACTAGCGACTAGCGACCAGGGACCAGAGATTGGTGTTTTTTGGCTAATGGCTCGTCGCTAGCAGCTATTGACTGAGTACTAATGGCATTTCGAAGATCCCTAGTGGCAAGTGGCTATTCACTAATGGCTAATAATCCACTTTCTTCACCTTCCGTTCAACCCAGGTTGCTCCGTAAAACATGCCTACTGCAATAACTACCAGCAGGAACGCAAACAGGCTTGCCGACATTCCAAGTGAATCACTCACGAGTTTTGGTCCGAGGGATCCGCTGTTGTACATTTTCTCAACTATTGGAAACGCTTCCGAAAAGATGAAAATTCCTATCAGCATTCCTATCGTAAATACCAGTGCATCCAGTTTGCCTATTGCAAGGGCGCAAAAACTGGTGCCCGGGCAATAACCACCCATGGAAAATCCGATACCCATGACAATGCCGCCAACAATGGCAGATGTAACGAAGGTGGGTTGAATATAAAGCATGGAATAATCGACCCAGCCAAGATAGGAAAAGTACAACAGTCCCAGCAACGCGGTAATGGCAGCGGTAAAGAATACCTTCAGCACTACGAAATCATAACCGAAAAAAGTCCCGATAATTTTCCTTGAGGAGGAAAAACCGGATGCTTCGAGTGAAATCCCGAAGCCCATGCCCAGCAGCACGGCAAAAACATTGTCCCACGCCTGTGGAATAACGCCCATTGGAATCAGAGGTCCTACCATTTTTTTTCTTATTAACCTGTTAAATCCAGTTCTTTTTAAATACCCATGCAAAGATGAAGGCAGTCCCGAAGATAGCCATCATCGTTATGAACCCCGCCAGGGATAACACCGCCATCCCGCTTAATGCCGCACCGCTGGTGCAACCCTTGGCAAGCTGCGAGCCAATCCCAAAAAGTAATCCGCCGCCCAGCGCAAACAGCAACCTGCGGTTGATAGTGATTTTAGGAGAATGTTCCACCTTGAATTTAAGCCGGTTGAAAAACAAACCCGACAGGAAAGCACCTGCCAGCACTCCTATCACTTCAAAAACCAGCCAGGTATTCATCGGATGCTGGCCTTCGCTCACGAATTTACCGTAGTAATGCGATTTCACGGCATGCTCCGGCGAAACGGCATTTACGGCAGCCACAACGGTACTTTTTACCGCACCGCTGGCGCCCAGTCCCCTGCCGGTAAAATAGAAGGTCGCCATCAGGACAAGACCAAGGCAAACCCCACCCATGTAAGGATTGAGGTAGAATTTCCCGCTTTTCAGTTTATTATCCATTTTATTAATTTTTGATTTCGGATTTTCAATTTCGGATTTGTGATTTCGCCTGCCTGGTTGACGTTTATTTTCAAATTTGTAGATAATCTAGGCAGTCAGGCAGGGATTTCGGATTTATCTTAGATCTATACAAGTTATTCACTGATCACTATTAACAGTTAACTATTAACTATTAACTCATATTTAGTAGAGATAGCGTGTAATTTGCCCGGCTTCCACCATGATGAAGCGGAAAACAAGCCCGCCTAAAAGGATCAGTATGGCTGGAATCACAATTGGTACCTTGTAGCCTATGAGTTCCAGAACCTCCAGCAAAGCGGGGAACAAAAGCCCCAGCACGATCACAAACACGAAGAAAGAAACAGTAAACTGACCGCCGAGGAAAAGGTTGGCTGCGTTTATCTGTACTTCTGATCCTGCCAGGAATCCCATGATCATATGAACAATGAAGAACAATTCAACCACAATAAATAACAGGTCGAGGCGGCCAATGATCCTTCGTTCCGCATGACTCTTGCTCATAAGAATAATAGTGGCCGCTCCCGTCGACATGCCTGACACCAGGAACAAGGGCCCGAGAATCGTTGTATTCCAAAGGGGCCGAGCGTTGAAGGCTGAAAGTAGAATCCCGGTATAAATTCCAAGGATAACGGCATAAATCGCCATCGGCCAGGCAATGTAATACCGGTTTCTGATCACCCACTTTTCAAAGGTTTTCAGAAACTTGAATTTCCAGTTCCACTTCGGGAATACCTCGCGGATGTAACTGGCTGACCAGACAATTGATATAGGTGTCATGATCATCAATACC
>JANXXZ010000153.1 GCA_025350385.1 Bacteroidales bacterium | reverse complement strand
CTTTTCTGCAGCAGCACTTCTATTGTTGTTCAGTTCCTGTGCACAAAACAACAAGGTAATCATCAGTGGTCCGCTGAAAATTGAAGTGAATGATCAGATGCAAACCCTGGTGAGCAGTGATTCAACTGTAAACCCGATAATGAAAAAATTTCAGGCATCTGAATATCTTATCGCGAACGGAGATACGATCAACACTTTCAAATTGGAGACTTCTTCATCTAACAACGTTTCTGATATTGTCGGGAAAGGAAAATCATGGAAGTATAAGGGAAAGGCTGAAAATAAAAGCGCTGATCTTACAAAACTGCTTTCGATTACCACCTATAAAGATTTCACCGGCTGGGCTTTCTATAAAGTTCAGTATGTCAATTCAGGGGATAAGGTTGTCCTGGTAAAAAAATGGGTGAATCATGCCTATGAGATTGAGAGCAATAAGGATACTCCGGATTTCTGGTCGTTCCAGGCAAGTTCGACCGGTGAGCGGAAGAGCTGGGTGTTACCAGTAAAGTGTGGATTCTACCAGAAAAATTTTCTCGGTATGAACGATCCTGATTATGGCGGAGGTATTCCCGTGCTGGATGTCTGGCGCAAGGATGCCGGCATTGCAATCGGACATACAGCCTTAAAGCCAAAAATGGTTTCGATGCCTGTAAGAATGAATAAAGATGCCACCACAGCCTGCATCGACATTGAAAAATCTTTTGAAGTCTCTGATACCCTTCATCCCGGAGATACACTGAATACGCTCGAAACGTTTGTCACGGTTCACCATGGCGATTATTTCAATACCCTGAGGCAGTATAGCAATTACATGCAAAGAAAAGGAATTGTAATGCCGGCTTCTGAACCTTTGGCATATGAGCCGATGTGGTGCGCCTGGGGATATATGCGCAAGTTTACGGTCGACGAAATAATCGGTACACTTCCTAAAGTGAAGGAACTTGGGTTTACCTGGGTAACGGTTGACGATGGCTACCAGCAGGCCGAAGGCGATTGGCAGCCAAACCCGGCTAAATTTCCGAAAGGTGATGAAGACATGAAGAAACTGGTAGATGCGATTCATGCAAACGGGTTTAAAGCCCAGCTTTGGTGGTGTCCCATGGCGGTGGATTCCGGCAGCAAACTAATGGCCAGACAACCTGACCTGATCCTGAAAAATACCGATGGAAGTCCCCGCGTCATCAGCTGGTGGGATAGCTACTATATGTCGCCTGCCTACCAGCCCACGTTGGATCATACCAAAGAGATGGTTGACCTATTTATCGGGAAATGGGATTATGATGGGCTGAAATTGGATGGACAACACCTCAATGCCTGCCCTCCTGATTACAACCCTGTTCACAACCTGGCAAATCCTGATGATGCCCCCGAAAGTGTTCCCGCCTTTTTCAAACTCATTTACGAAACCGCCCATAGCATAAAACCCCATGCATTGATCCAGCTTTGTCCCTGCGGAGATGCCATGTCGTTTTACAATATGCCCTATACCAACCAGTTTGTGGCTTCCGATCCCGTTGGAAGCATCCAGGTAAGGTCAAAAGGTAAGACATACAAGGCTCTTGTGCCCAATACAGCTTACTTCGGCGATCATGTGGAACTGAGCGATGATCGTTCTGATTTTGCCAGTACAATAGGAATCGGAGGTGTTCCCGGAACCAAGTTTACCTGGCCTAAGGATAATCCTTATTCGGAGGACAAGAACCTGCTCAAACCCGAAAGAGAGAAGGAATGGAAGATGTGGATCGATATCTACAAATCGCATATGCTTTCGAAAGGCGAATACCTGGGAAGCTTGTACGATATCGGATATGATATACCGGAAACCCATGTCATCCGCAAGGCTGATACGATGTTCTATGCTTTCTATGCCAAAAACTGGCAGGGGAAGTTATCATTGAAAGGCCTTTCAGACAAGTCATACCAAATAAAGGACTATGTGAATAACCGGGATATGGGTATATTGAAGCCGGGACAAGCTTTGCCTGATGTTTCATTCGATGGCTACCTGCTTTTAATGGCTTACCCACTAAAGAGTGAATAGTGACTTGCAACTAAGGATAAGTGGCTAGTGGCTGTTCTCTGATAACTAATAACTGATAACCAATAACTTATAACACCACAACCCAACATTAATAACAATCCAACAACTAATCGTATGAGAAACGGACTACGAAAAACGCGAAAGCTTTGGATATTGCTGGCATTATTTTGCCTTACAGTTCCCTCATTCGCCCAGATTATCATCAAAGGCAGTGTTACGGATGCCGAAAATCATCAAACCCTTCCGGGAGCCACAATTGCTATTAAGGGAACCTCCCAGGGTACTACCACGGATGCAGCTGGAAATTATAGCATCAAAGTGGAATCAACCAGTGATATTTTGATTTTTGGGTTTGTTGGTTACCAGCGGGAGGAAGTCAAAATTGGCGACAGGACAACTATCGATATCGCGCTGGTGCAGGATGCTGTAAACCTTGACCAGGTTATCGTGATGGGATACAGCGACAAGAAGAGAACGGAGATTTCCAGTTCAGTTGCAGTATTATCAATGGATAAAACAAGGGATGCAACAACAGGCAATATCGCCAACATGCTCCAGGGCAAAGTAGCCGGTGTGCAGGTAGTAAGCGGAACCGGGTCTCCCGGAAGCGAGTCTGAAATAAGGATTCGGGGTGTTGCCTCACTGAGCGCTCCCAAAGGTCCGCTTGTGGTGGTCGATGGAATCATCGGTGGTAATTACGATCCGAATGATGTTGAGACTATCACGGTTCTTAAAGACGCCGGCGCAACGGGTATGTATGGTTCGCAGGCCAACGGAGGCGTTATCATTGTTACTACCAAAAAAGGGAAATCGGACAAACCCCAGATGGAGTTTAAAAGCTCTGTCGGGTTCCGTATTGCTGACCAGGGTCATGTAAGCATGATGAGTGGCTCACAACTATACGATACGCAGAAAGGACTTTACCGTGATTATGCTTCAGGGAAAATAGACATTATAAAATTTTACAATGAACGTCCGTTGGAACTTGATTCTCGGAATTTCAGCTGGATCGATAAAATGTTCAAGCCTGCCCTGGTTCAGAATTATTACCTTTCAGCAAGGCGCAGCACCGATAAATTCGGCTATTATATAGGTGCTTCCTATTTTGATGAAGAAGGTACTTTCAAGAATACCAACTATAAAAAAGTGAACCTTCGCGCCAATACCAGCTATAATTTTTCAAAGAGGGTGAGCGTGGAGAATAATATCAATATCTCGGCAAACATGGGGAAATCCTATGACTACATGGATATGTATTACACATATTTATCAATGCCCTGGGATAACCCGATAGATGCAAACGGCAAAATACGCTATGTTGACGGAACCACAACCGATTGGTGGTCGAGGGATAAGATCAACCCGCTGCATACGGTCGATAATTCCGATCATACGTTTAAAGGTATGGATATGAATTACGATTTTGTATTCAAACTTCAGTTAACAGATTGGCTGTCATTTTCTTCATCAAACCGGGCCAGCCTTTCTTCGTCAAAATCGCATGACTTCGTTTCGAGGCTTGCTGCGGGCACCTATCATGGCAAAGGCTATATAAGCGAAGCCAATCAAATGGGCTATGGCGGCATTTCTACCAACCTGCTGAAGTTCAACTATAAACTGAACGATCACGTTTTCAGTGGCCTGGCAGGATTTGAGGCTCAGGGCAGCTATTATGAAACACTTTCGGCCCAGGGAAAAGGATTACCCGAAGGATTTGAAGTGTTGAATGTTGCTTCCAGTGAATTTCTCATCGGCGGTTTAAACGATAAATCCATGATGCGCTCATTTATTTCGCAGGCAAACTACAGCTACAAATCAACCTATTTCCTCACAGGATCCTACCGTATTGATGCAACTTCAGCTTTCCCGCCTGCCAACCGCACGGCTCATTTCCCTTCGTTTGCAGCATCATGGCTTGCGAGTAATGAACAATTCCTGAAAGGTGTAAGCCACTTAGACCTGCTGAAATTGCGATTGAGTTATGGAATCACTGGAATGAAGGATATCGGAGCTTACCAGTATCTCGGTTTGTTCAGCCTTAATACGCAATACAACAGCTCTGCTGCAGCCGTTCCTTACCAGTTACCAAATCCAAACCTGACCTGGGAAAGAACACACCAGTTCAATGTGGGCATCGACCTGGGGTTGTTTAAAAGAATAAGCCTGAATATCGATTTATACAACAACATTACAAAGGACCTCCTTATCCAGGTCGCCCAACCGCTCTCGGTAGGGTTTGAAAAGAAATGGGAGAATGTAGGCCAGGTTTCAAATAAAGGACTGGAGATCACCCTTTCCACCATAAATATCAAAACCTATTCTTTTGAATGGAGCACCGATTTTACTTTCGGGAAGAACAGCAATAAACTCAGTGGGATCGGGACTCCGATTTACCGCTCAGTGAACGGAATATCGCAGGTTTACAGGGATGGTGGCGAACTCTATATGTTCATCCTGGCAAAATGGCTGGGTGTTGATCCTGCAACAGGCGCTCCGCAATGGGAACACCTGGATAAGGATGCAAACGGCAACATCACAGCCCGCACTGCTACCAGCGACTATGCCCAGGCAACACCCCAGGAGATTCACTCCGCTTTACCTGATTTCCAGGGAGGAATTGCCTCGAACATGAGGTATAAGAATTTCTCCCTGAATATGAATTTTTCATACATGGTTGGAAACTATGTATATAACTTTTCGGAAAGGACCATGGATAATGACGGGCATGAGCCTTATTACAACCAGATGGTTTGGAAAGAAGGCTGGAGCCGCTGGACAAAACCCGGTGATGATGCAACACATCCAAGCGTTCAGAATTCAGCGCTTTCGACCGAGAACTCTTCAAGATACCTTCAGGATGGCAGTTACCTGAAAATCAGGAATATTACTGTTAAATATGACCTGCCGGTGGCAGTAGCTAAAAAGATGAGACTCCAGGGATTAGCCATTTCGGCCAGTGCCGAGAATGTGTTCACTTTTACAAATTACTGGGGACAGGATCCCGAGGTTACCATAAGTTCGTCTTCATGGCAGATGCCGGGGGTGTCAGATTTTAAATATCCTGGCAACAAACAGTATGTCCTCAATCTTGAGGTCAGGTTCTAATCAAATGGTATTCTAAATTCAACGAAAAATGAAAAACAAGATAATAACTCTCCTGTTCATCACGAGTATCCTTATGTGGAACACCGGGTGCAGACTTGATGTGGCTCCTACCGATGCTATTAATACCTCTTCACTCCTCAGTACCTCCGATGGTTTGTTGAATGTAACCAACGGATCGTATGCCTTATTCAAGGACAACATTGAATTCGGAGGTTTTGTGGACCAGAACAACAATTACCTGAGGCAATATTTCCAGATGTCGGATTTTGCAAGCGACGACATCACCTGCGCCCAGGTTACGGAAGACCCGTTGTTTTACAGTTTCACACTCACCCATTCGCCCGACCAGGCCAATTCACGATTCTTCTGGTACGTTTCCTACAAGATCATTAACAGCACCAATACGGTAATTGACCTTACGAGCCAGCTTCAGAACCCTGACGCGGCAACAAGCCAGCTGATCGGTGAAAACTACTTCATCAGGGCTTTTGTACATTTCAATCTCCTCCGCTTTTATGCAAAGCCCTTTTCAATTGACCCTACCGCACCTGGTGTGATCATTCGTCAATCAGTGAATGAAGACGCAAAGAAGGCACGCTCTACCGTTCAGGAATGCTATGATTTTGTGATTTCTGACCTCAAAAAGGCAGCCTCACTGATGAACGCATCCCGCGGACCGCAATACGCTTCAAAGGAAGCTGCCTGGGCATTGCTTTCAAGAGTTTACCTCTATAAGGAAGATCAGACAAATACAATTGCTTTTGCTGATTCGGTGATCAATTCCGGTAAATTCCAGCTCGAAACCGCAGAAGGATTCAAGACCTATTTCCCTGATGCGGCTGCCTCAACTGAAACCATTATGCTTATCGCTTTCACCAGTGCCGATAATAAAGGAAAATTCGGATCAATTGCATCAATGATATACTCTGACGGAAATTCAGGATGGGGCGAAGAATTTGCATCCCAGTCGATCCGTGAAGAAATGGCGCCGCATCCCGAAGATGTTCGCTGGTCATATATTGATACACTGGTTGATGAAAACGGGGCCATTGTGCAGAAAAACGGGATAGAAACCTTTTACATTAAAAAATTCTCCGGCCAGGGCGGTGATCCAAACCTCAGTTCCCCGGTAATGTTCCGCCTGGCCGAAATGTACCTGAACCGTGCTGAAGCCTTTGCCAAATCGGGTGAGACTGATAAAGCGCTTGCCGATGTGGATGTGATCCGTTCTAATCGCGGTCTTGAAAATGCTTTGTATAACGGTGTATTACCTGGTAATACAACTGCTCTTGATGTAGTCCTCAAGGAACGCCGCCTTGAACTGGCGTTTGAGGGCCACAGGGCTCTGGATGTTTACCGGAATAAACGCAATATGGACCGTTCCTACTGGGGATATCACCTCCCGGGCCTTGTAGCGACTGATATAGATCTTACAAAAAAGCCCCAAGGTTATGCAAATGAGTTGGTTGAATGGACCAACCCGCGCATAATCTATTTTATTCCTGTAGATGAGGTTCTGGCGAACCCGCTTTGCATACAGAACCCGTAACCGCCTGAGTGATGGATCTAAACATTAAACGAAAAACTATGAAGACAATATTAAAATACAGTACAACAATCCTGATAGTGCTGGCGATAGCAACAGCATGCAGCAGGAAGGAAAAATACACCGATATCCCGGAGCAACAGGCCTTTTTCAGCTATACGGCCGACAGCTACGTGGTCACTTTTACCAACCTTTCAAAGGTTACCGGCACCTACAACTGGGATTTTGGAGATGGAACCACATCCACCGAGCAGAATCCGGTGCATAACTATGGCAAAAAGGGTAAATATCTGGTGACTCTTACGGTTACTGGATCAACAACCGTTGAAGCCAGCACAGTTATGCTGCTTGATAAAACATCAAAAATCCGTCTGGATGATGGCACGCTTTCCGACTGGGACAATATCACTAAAAACGTCGTGATCTCCGGCCCTGACGGTATAGGAGTAAAAAAAGGCAAGTTCGATTATGATGCAAATTATATTTATATCTATATCGAACAAGCCTCCACTATAGCCGACGGAACGATCTTCAGTCTTTTTATCGATAATGATACTACCCTGAGTACCGGTTTTCAACTGGGTGCATTCCCTGGTATAGGAGCCGAAAGTTACTTTGAAGGTCAGGTTGCAACTCCGGACCCATGGTTCGATCCGTATAAGTATAGCGGTGACGGCATCAACTGGTCATGGGATTTAGTTCAGGCCGGTGAGTTCTATAAAGTAGGCCATTACGAAGAAAGCGGCGGTCTCCTGAAGTATGAACTTGCGATTTCACGTACAAAAATCCAGGGATTGACCAATGAAGCGGTGCGTCTTGCCATCATTGTGATGGATAACACCTGGTCAGATTTCGGATTTATGCCCGATAAAAACACCAGTGGCTTCCTGTTAATGATGAATGAATAAAAGCATTGGCCAACAGGTTCATATGAAAGATGTTACATTTAATAACATTACTTATAGTACTATCAACCGGACGGATGATCCTTCCATCATGCCTTGGCCAGGTAACCATTCCAACCTTCTTCCCTTTTACGGTAGGTGGTTGAATTTTTTGGACCCGATAAGCAATATAATAATAGTAGATTGAAGTGAAATATTCAATAATCCGGAAGGAACTGTAAAAATCGGATAATTGAACATGGACATTACCCAAAAATCAATAATCCTGAGATATAAATAATAACTGCAAATCAAACAAAACAACAACCAACCAAAATCACTAACCATGAGAAAATTTGGAATTTTTCTTGCATTGCTATTATTCGGCGGAATGCAGGTTGTGCTTGCACAAAAAACAATCACAGGTAAAATCACCAGTAAGGAGGATGGTAAGGGTATTCCCGGCGTTACAGTAGTTGTTACCGGAACTACTAACGGTTCCATTACTGATGTTTCCGGGAATTTCAGTATTTCAGCACCGGCCAAAGCAACAACATTACGGTTCTCATGTATCGGAATGAAAACCGAGACAGTGGAAATTGGTGCACTCAAAGAAATCAATGTATCCATGGAAGCTGAGGTTTCCTCGCTCGATGCAGTTGTGGTGGTCGGGTACGGAACCCAGAAAAAGCGAGACCTGACAGGAGCCATATCATCAGTTAGAGCTGCTGATATTGTACTTTCTTCCAATCCCGATATTGGTCATGCATTAAAAGGTAAGGCTGCCGGGCTAATGATCAGGGAAAACTCAGCCCAGCCTGGCGGAGGACTTGACATTCTGGTAAGGGGAGCAGGTTCTATTAACGCGAGTAACGCTCCATTGTTCGTAGTGGATGGGTTCCCTATTACTGACCTTCAACAGCCTGAAAGCGGAAACAGGTACGTGGCAGGCACACAAAGTATTTTAAACTCCTTCAATCCAAATGATATTTCATCCATTGAGGTATTGAAAGACGCCAGTGCCACAGCTATTTACGGATCCAGGGCCGCACACGGAGTTATCCTGATCACTACAAAAAGAGGAATCGAGGGTAAACCGATTGTTCAATATTCCACTTCTTTTGCAGTTCAGAAATATAAAGACTCCTTTGACGTAATGCCGCTGAATGAATGGATGCAGGTGCGGAACGAAGCTGCCTGGGAACAATGGATCTTTGAAAATCATGTAGCTCCCTGGGGTACAAAAACCCTTGAAGAAGCAAGATTAAATCCTTTAAATGGCGATTTCCATAAATTATATACCCAAAATGCCATCAACAATGTAGGCAGGGGAACTGACTGGTTAGGCCTGGTAACACGCGACGGAACCATTAAACAGCATAATATCTCAATTGCAGGAGGTAATAAAGCCACAAAATACCTCCTCTCCGGCAACTACTATGAACATAATGGGGTAATTAAAAATTCCGGATTTGAACGATACACGGTAAGGGGAAATGTAGACCAGGAAATAAGCAAGTACATTAAACTTGGATTTAATTTTTCGGCCAGCCGAATCAATAATAACAACAGTTCTCTCGGCGCCGATCAATGGGAAAACTCAGGAATCATCCGGGCCGCTCTTCAGCAGGGTCCCCATATCAGGGCAATTGATGAAGATGGTAACTACCCGTTGAACCCTCAGCTATCACTTCAACCAAATCCATATTCCCTGCTCACTATCACCGATAAAGGCAGGATTGAAAGAACCATGGTAAATTCGTTCCTCGATATCACGCCTGTTAAGGGCTTGGTTGTTAGACTCAAGGCCGGAGTGGACCGCGGTCTCACCAACCGGTGGACCTACCTTCCTAAAACCACATTGCATGGCGCAATGGAAAACGGAAAAGCCAGTCTTTCGGAAATTGATAAGAATGAATACCTTCTCGAAGGAACAGCAAATTACACTGCCAATATTGGTGCCAGGCACAGTTTAAATGTGTTGGCCGGCGTTTCGGAAGAAAAGTTCAATGACGGATACTCAAGCAGTGGTAATACAGGTTTTATCTCTGATGCATTCCTCTGGAATAACCTGAACGCAGGAACCGGAACTAAAACGGTAAGTTCATCAGCCACGGAAAACATGATAGCTTCCTATTTCGGACGAATCAATTATATTTACAATGATCGGTACCTGGTTACATTCACTTTACGAACCGACGGCGCCAGCGTTTTTGCCAGGAATAATAAATGGGCAACATTCCCTTCAATTGCATTAGGATGGAATGTAGCTGAAGAATCGTTCTTTGCGGGAATGAAATCTGTGGTTTCACAATTCAAGGTCAGGATGAGTTATGGCCAAACAGGCAATGCATCCATCGGGAGCAATGCTTTTGCAGCCTATAGTGCCTACCCTGCATGGCTTTCGGGTGACGAAGTCAAAAACATAGGTGTGTCCCTGTCCCGGTTGGAAAATCCGGATTTGAAGTGGGAAACCACCACTGAAGCCAATTTGGGTATTGACTATAGCATTCTTAACGACCGGGTAAGCGGTTCATTTGAGATTTACCGCCGGGTGATCTCCGATCTGTTAGCTTGGAAACCAATTAACTCCTATAACGAGATAAACGGGGTAATGGCGAATGTCGGTGAAACCGAAAGTAAGGGTTTTGAATTAACCATTATGACTCACAACCTTTCGAAAGGAGATTTTCAATGGAAAACCATGTTTTCTTTTTCCAGATTCCGGGATAACTGGCTGAAACGGGCTGATGACTGGAAACCTTCGGTATATGAAAATGCGGGGGATCCAATCAGGGCTATGTACTACAGGGAATCAGACGGAATCATGCAGGTTGGCGATGTGGTTCCATCCCAGCCCGAACTCCTGCCCGGTATGATCAAGATCAAGGATATTGACGGTTACCAGAGGGATGAGAACGGCAATCCTGTGGTTGACGCTAACGGCCGGTTCCTCAGGACCGGGAAACCTGATGGTATCATTGATGACGCGGATACCAGGATGCTTGGCACATCCGATCCAAGCTTAATTGCTGGTGTTACTAACATTATGACTTACAAAGACTTTAGCCTGAGCTTTGATTTTAACGGAATGTTTGGCCGCCAATTGGCCGACCCTAATTATACAGCTTACGGCGTAAGCGCTGAAGGAATATATACTTATGGATACAATGCCTTGAGAACAGTAAAAGACCGTTGGACACCCACGAATCCATCCACAACCCACCCGAGTTCCTATTATGGCTGGTCGCAGTATGGCACCGGGGATTTTTTCCTGCAAAAAGCCTGGTTCATCAGGTTACAGAATATTTCGCTGGGATATAAACTTCCTCAACATTGGTTTGGAGGTATTTTCCACGAAGCCCGCCTGCATTTGGACGCACAGAACCTTTTCGTAATCACTCCCTATAACGGAGTTGACCCCGAAACCGATTCATATACGGCGGCTTATCCCAACGTGAAAACATTCACCGCTGGATTAAACATTACATTTTAATTAACCAGTTAAAAGAAAAGAAATGAAAATGAATAAGATAATAATTTGCATAGCAACAGTCATGCTCCTGGGTGGTGGTTGTACCAAGGACCTGGTGCCAGTTGACTATACGGAGATCAACCCCAGTATATTCCCGAAATCGGAAGCAGATGTGCAGGCTATGGTATTTGCCTGCTATTACCCGCTGAGGGGTTCATGGTGGGACGGAATAAATTCAACTTCCGAAAGAGGCCTGATGTTTACATTGGATGCCTGCACCGAAATCCTTTCCGGTAAGTTCGATATGCAGCAATACAATCATCTACTCAACTTTAATCCAACCAGTATTGGAATGACTTATTTTTACGATGGTATGCCCGATGTCCCGGGTTCCGGGTTTTACAATAAAATCAGTCGTATGACGCTCACCATTGATCTGATCAACGAGGCGAAGGTAAGTGATGCAGTGAAAAAGAGTGCGATTGCTGAAATCAGGTGTGCAAGAGGACTCCTGGCCTATGACCTATTTGATATGTACGGACCCATAGTGGTGGCACCTCTTGAAGTTCTCAAAAGCCCCATGTCAGAAAAACCACTTGCAAGGCTGTCGAATGACGAAATGGTTAAATTCATTGAGGATGACCTGGTTGCAGCTGCCAATGACTTACCCGATCCCGGGCAGGCAGAATATGGCCGGTTCAGCAAAGGAATGGCTAAGATGATGCTGATCAGGCTTAACCTGCATGAAAAGAAATGGGACAAAGTGCTGGCGCTTTGCAATGATATCATTGCCTATAATTGTTATACACTGGAAACTGATTATGTGGGCATGTGGAACCTCAACGGGGCAAGGAACAGCAAAGAAGTCATCTGGGCCATACCCTGCGATTATGACGGAACCAGCGAAAACCAATGGCAACTGATGGTACTGCCTTCCAATTATACACCTTTGGGAGGGTGGGCAACCGTTCAGAGCACCTGGTGGTTCTACGATACTTTTGAAAGCGCCGATGTCAGGAAAACCATGCTGATTGCCGAATATACCGGCAGTGATGGGATAGTCTACAACAGGAGTAACCCGGGAACCAATATGGACCTTGGTCCTATTCCGTTGAAAATCAATCCCGATGCACTCCGCACCACTTCTTTGTCGACTGTTGATATTATCCTTTACCGGTATGCCGATGTTTTATTATCAAAAGCTGAAGCAATCGCTAACAGCACCGGCCCCAATGCCGAAGCAATGGAACTGGTTAATGTAGTGCGCAGAAGAGCAGGGCTGGAAGATAAAAACATAGCGGATTACAGTTCATTAGAGGCATTCAATAACATGCTCCTGACCGAAAGAAGCCATGAATTCTGGTGCGAAAACGGTCAGTACCGTGCCGACCTGATCAGGCATGGCAAACTGGTTTCCCGCTGCATCGAACTCACCGGTTCACCTTATGCCAATGATTATAAAAATGTATTCCCATTCTCATTAAGGGCCGTGAGTGAAGGAAAAGGCTTATTCCTTCAGAACCCCGGGTATAACTAGCCGATATTACCGGGAACATGCGGTCGCCAGACCATGGCATTTAACTGCATGTTTCCGGTCATTTATACCCAATGAAATTGAGAGCAAAATAATGAACGCTTGTACCTGCTGCCTAAGATAAATAAACGTGGAAAAGAAACGTAGTATATTGATTGTGTGTTTTTTAGTCCTTGTTTTTCTGGGCTGTAAAAAGCAGAAGGATGACGGAAATACTTCAACCACTCAGATAACCTACCAGGAATCATTGGATATCTTTTCAAATCCGGAAAGGGGCTTCATCCACAACCTGGTTGTATATTCAGAAGGCGATGCACTCAATCCATTGACACTGGCTTCTTTAAAAGCTGAAAATGTATCCATGGTCATGCGTTTCTATTACCTGGAGAAATTCAAAGACCAGGCAATCAGCAGTACCGAGCTAGCATTGATCCGCACGGATATGCAGGAACTACGTAACGCAGGCATTAAATGTGTGCTTCGTTTCGCCTATACAGATGACATGAGCGGGACAGATGCTCCCTGGTCCATTATCAGCCAGCATCTTGATCAGCTGCAGCCGGTTTTTGAAGAAAACAAGGATGTAATCGCTTTTGTCCAGGCCGGATTCATCGGCGCCTGGGGCGAATGGCATAGTTCGAGCAACGGGCTGGCAACTGTCGAAAATGAGCGGAAGGTCCTGGATAAACTCCTGGAGGTATTACCCACCGATATTATGGTGCAGGTGAGAACACCGGGCGCAAAGCAGGATATTTTTGCCACAACGGCAGCTGTTGATTCTGGCATAGCTTATACCAGTGAAAAACGCGCCAGGGTTGGTCATCACAACGATTGCTTCCTGGCCGGTGGAACTGATTATGGCACCTATACCAACATTGCAGCTGATAAGGAATATATCTCAAAGGAGGCATTGTATGTACCCACCGGGGGCGAAACCTGCCCTCCGGAAGGCGCTTTCCCCGATTGTTCAACAAGCAAAGCCGAAATGAAACTGCTTAAATGGACTTTCCTTAATCTCGACTGGTATCAACCTGTGCTGGACGCCTGGAGAAATTCAGGCTGCTTCACCGAATTCCAGCGAAACATTGGTTACCGCCTCGTTTTGGTTAATGCCAGTTTCCCGAAGAAGGGAATAACCGGTCAGGATTTCAATGTGGAGATTTCACTCACAAACAAAGGCTATGCTCCCTTGTACAACTATAAAATTACCAGCCTGGTTTTTAAGAACAGTACTTCCGGCGAAACTTATCCGTTCGTCCTGCCTGTGGATTTACGTAAATGTAAGCCCAATGGCATGTTTACCATTAAAAACAGTCTGAAACTGACCGGGATCCCCCAGGGTGACTATGACCTGTACCTGAACATTACCGACCATTCCGAAACCTTAAAAAACAGGGTTGATTACTCAGTCCGCCTGTCGAATACAGGTTTATGGGATCAGCAAAGTGGCATGAATAACATGAAGCATAAAGTAACAATTGCACTTCAGTAAAATGCCTGACAATTTATTAATTGAATTAAAATCATAAAAATACTCAACAACATGAAAAAAGTTAAATGGATTTTCTTCGGTATTGCCCTGGCAATGCTAATAACCGTTTCGTGCAAGAAGGATGACACATCGGGAGGCACCAAAGCCGTTTTCAGCTACATTGCTGACGGGTTTAAGGTGAGCTTTACCAATTTCTCAACCGATGCTACTGAATATACTTGGGATTTTGGTGATCAAAGTGCAGTCTCGACACTTTCAAACCCTACCCATGTATTTACACACAAAGGACAGTTCCTGGTTACGCTTACTGCCAAAAAACAGGATGTTACCAGCACTTTCATTGATACGGTACTCATCATTGGCCCCAATATCAAGATTGACGGCGATTTTACCGACTGGGCCTATGTTGATTATACCTATATAAACGACGTGGGTACCGGTGGCACTTTACGGGCTGTAAAAACATTCGCTTCTGCTGGTTATCTCATGGATGTCGATCTTGATGGTGCGGTCGCGGAGGGCCTCCATGAACTCGTTGTTCAGGAGCTTCTTGTACTCGGCCTCGTTGGTGTGGCCGAGGATCACTTCGTCGATGTCGGTCTGCGCGAACTTCTTCGGCTTGACCTTGTGCTCCTGCGACGCGCCGAGGAGGTCGTACAAGAAGGCGACGTCGAGCTTCAGCACTTCGATGAACTCGACGATGCCGCGGTTCGCGATGTTGAACTCACCGTCGAAGTTGAAGGCGCGCGGGTCGGAGTCGGAGCCGTACTCGGCGATCTTGCGGTAGTTGATGTCGCCGGTGAGCTCGGTGGAATCCTGGTTCTTCTCATCCTTGGGCTGGAAGGTGCCGACGCCGACGCGGTCCTTCTCCGAGAGCAGGATGCGACGCACCCGCACGTGGCTCGACACCATGCGCGACCAGTCGCCCTTGTAGCGCTCCATGAGGCTCTTGAAGATGAACCTGCACGCCGGGTCGAGGTCGCCTTCGACCTTCACCTGAACGCGCTCGTTGCCGAGGCCCAGCTCCTTGACCGCGCGCTCGCGCCACTCCAGCGGAATGATGCGCAGCGGCTCCTCGTGCATCGGGCACGGGAAGACGCCCGCCGTGGCGCCCGCCTCGGTCTTCTCGGGCATGAGCCCGGTGCCCTCG